>CAYJNB010000121.1:0-6517 GCA_964371205.1 uncultured Treponemataceae bacterium | reverse complement strand
TTGTACCAAACAGAGCAGGAATTCATGCCAGACCGGCAGCATTAATCGCACAAGCAGCAAATAAGTTTGCTTCAGAAATTACCATAATTAAAGATGAGATGACCATCAATGCAAAGTCTATTATGGGTGTAATTACGATGGCAGCTGGATACAACACCTCTATGATTATCCAAGTAGAAGGTTCAGATGAGGCAGATGCAATGGCAACTATCGAAGCCCTCTTTGAAACAAAATTTGAAGAAGATTAATTTCATATATTGCACAAAACAATATTGCATTATTTTTTAAAAAACGCTTGCATGTCCGCTTCATAGGGCATATACTTAAAGTATGTTCTCAAGAAAAACTAAAATTGTATGTTCCTTAGGACCTGCCGTAGACTCAGACGAACTTGTTGAAGGTTTAATAAATGCAGGTATGAATGTTGCGCGCTTTAACTTTTCTCATGGAAATCATGAAGAACATAAGGCAAGAATAGAACGCGTTAAACGATGCTCAAAAAAACTTGGTGTACCAGTTGCCTTGCTTCTTGATACAAAAGGCCCAGAAATCCGAACAGGAAATGTTCCTAATGCAGGCAAAGTCATCTTTAAGAAAGGAGATACAGTATTAGTTACTGTAGATGATACTCCCACAATGGCAGCTACTGAAACAGAGCCAGCTCGACTTGCTTTAAACTGGAAAGAATTTGCAAAACGTGCATCTAAGGGAGTTCGTGTGCTTATAGCAGATGGGCTTCTAGAGCTAGATGTAGAAGAGTCTGATGGCGTAACAGTACTATGCAAGGCTAGAAATACTGCAGAAATTGGAAGCAAAAAAAATGTAAATCTTATAGGTGTACATGCCGGACTTCCCATTATGACAGAAACAGATAAGGCAGATATAGCCTTTGGTGTTTCTATGGATGTTGACTTTGTTGCAGCAAGCTTTGTAAGTTTTGCCACAGAAGTAGTAGAAATCCGCGAGTATCTTGAATCTCTTGGTTCAAAAGCCCATATAATTGCAAAAATAGAAAATGAAGAAGGACTCGATAATATTGAAGACATTATCGAAGTAGCTGATGGGGTTATGGTTGCACGTGGTGATTTAGGAGTGCAACTACCAACCGAGCGAATCCCACTAGCACAAAAACATATTATTGTGGCTTGCCAAAAAGCAGGTAAAGCAGTAATTACAGCCACTCAAATGCTCGACTCCATGATTATTAACCCACGGCCAACTCGAGCCGAAGTTACCGATGTTGCAAATGCAATTTTAGATGGAACAGATGCAGTTATGCTTTCTGGAGAAACAGCAAACGGTTCCTATCCTGTAGAAGCAGTTGAAACAATGAGCCGAATTGCAATAACAGTAGAAGAGTCGCCAGAATATTGTAAAAAAATGAGAGTTATTAGTAATTCACCAGACCTACTTGGTAATCTTGGAAAGATTGTAGCACACAGTGCCTATCTTACTGCAACAGAGGTCGAAGCTACAGTTATAATTGTACCGAGTGTTCGAGGTAACACTGCCCGTATGATTAGTATGTTCAGACCAAAACAACCCATTTTAGTAACAACCCCCGAAGAAAAAGTGCAAAGACAACTGCAATTAAACTGGGGTGTTATTCCTTTACTCGCAAAAGTAGCAAATGACTCAGAAGAGATGGTACAAAATGCTATTAAGAGAGCACTTGATGCGGATGCTGTAAAAATAGGCGATCGAGCAGTTATGTGCGCAGGAATACCACTGGTAAGTCCACTTATGGCAAACACCATTAGAGTAATAATAATAGGTACGATTCTAACCCGTGGTCAAGCTGGTGGCTATTCACGCGAAGACAAAGTACGCTCAAGTGGAAGAATTGTGCACGCAGAAACAGCTGAAGAAGCATATATGGCATTACGCAAAAAAGGCGGGGAGATTCTTGTTTGTCCAAGCTTAACAGATGAATATATTCCTATTTTACGTGTAGTAGATGGAGTAATCTGTGAGGGCGAAAACCTTATAAACCCAGACGTAATGACGCTTATTAATCCACGTCTTGTTTGGATTTCTAAGGCAACCGATGCTACTCATGCATGCGAAAACGGATTAACTGTTACCATAGACGGCACAGAACTTATTGTGTACGACGGATTATTATAAACAGAATCTGCAGTAGGCTGCATGTAGAAAATCACACTAATCGGCGTTTTGTAGCTACATTTTTACAAAACGCTGAGGTGGTGTTGTAACCCAAAGAGCTTTGAGCGGCTTGTCGAGGGCATTATACAGTACATGAGGTGCCGAAGCAGAAAAAGAAATACTATCCCCTTCTTCGAGAGTATACGTTTCCGACTCATATTTAAAAGTAGCTTTTCCTTCCAGTATACAGCCGAGTTCAGATCCAAGATGCCCATAAGACCCACGATGAGTATGGGAACCAGCAGGTATATGAATAAAGTATGCTTCGAATGCATGTTCTCCGTCTTTTTCTGCAGGCACTCCCACTTCTTCATAGGTAACATCACTCTCTGCAATCTTTCTTCTCTCCGATGCTCTAATAATATGAACAGGTCGAGAACGACGGTACTCTTCGAATAAATAATCAAGATTTATATCAAGAACATCAGTAATAGCTAATAATGTATCTATAGCAGGAGAAACTCTATTCAGCTCAATTTGAGAAACAAGGCTCTCACTTACACCAGCTTGCTGCGCAACAATTTTGAGCGTATATCCTTTTCTTTCGCGAATTTGTCGAATTTTTTCTCCAAAGCGAAATGGTTCTCTCTTTTCTTTTTCCATACCTAACTCTTAAATTTTTTTTCTAGAATAAAACTCATAAAAAGCTCTTCTAATGTTTTGTGTGGACCTTCTAATTCAAATCTCATACGAGCTCTTGCATTTTCTTTTCTAATTGAATACATGCGATAGAATTTTCTTGTATCATAATCGGCATCTAAATCAGCATATCCTGCAACGGCTTCTACATCTTCGATTCCAACTGTGTGAGTCTTATGTTCTTTTACCATTTGTTTTAATATCTTTATTTGCTCATAAGACAGGCCAAACAAAAATTCGGCCAAAGCAGTAGACACATCTGGTTCGGATATTTTTTCCGCTACAAATTTTCGCCAATTATCGTCAAGCTCAATAGTTAAACGCAAAAGCTCACTTGTACCAACCATAGTGCCAAAAGCAGGAGCAATAGTATCACGTGCATTCCAAATTGCATCTAAAACGGGAGCTGCTGTTGCTGCAGTTTGCTCACGGCGATGTTCCCATAGAGTAATAAGAGCAGCAGCAACTTCTCGTCGAACTTCCATAGAAATGGAAGTATCCTCTAATAAAGAAAGATACACATCTTCAGCCATTACTGTGTACATAAGTGTAAGTGTTGTATCGCGTAGCTGTTTGCGCTCTTCGTCTGTAAAGTCAGTTTCGTGCACAATCTTAGTCATTGCTGCAAAGGCATGGTATTTTGCAACTAAAAATCCCTTACCAAGAATAGCCTTTGAAGGTAAATACAAAAGCTTATCGCCCTCGCGGTACGTGAGCAAAGACTGTATAAGTGTTTCTGCAGTACGTATCTCACGCGAAATAATCTGTTTTTGATAAAGAGATGGAAATAAATCTATGCAAGCTGATAAATCATTTAAGTCTGCAAAACGTTTTTCTAAACTTTCAACTGTATCCGGAGCAAAAATTTTAAGGCGGTCTAGAACCATGCGAACTAAAGAGGATTCTTCAGCGGTTAAAACTACAAGTGTATCCACACTACAATAATACTATATTTTATGTAAAAAGAAAACACTTTTGTGCATAAACATACAAAAAAAACCGATAGTATATGTATGAAAAAAATAGTAGTTTGTTTTATATGTTTTGTTCAAACAATCGTTATTTTTGGAGCAGATCTTAGTGTGCTACCACAAGATATTCGCATAGAAGCTGCAGAACAAGGCGGTTTAAATTTATATATCCGAAAAAAAGAGGGTGTAAATTCGGTATTACTAACAGAAACTACAAAAGACCCAACCGGCAAAGAAGACAACTACACTCTGCGTGCCAAAGAATGGAATGCAGTAAATGGTAACGAAAGACGTGTGCTTGATGGTAAGTTTTTAACCTCTCAATACTCATTATACAGTATTACGGACTCATCCTCGCAGCCCGATGAACAGTTGGGAGAAGTTTTTCACCTGTACATTCCGCAAACTATGGTTTATGGCTATCCATGGACTCGCTCAGGCGAAATAGAGATTAAAAACGGCTTCTTTATAAACATACGCACATTCGAAAAGCCCTATGCTGACTATACTGCCCGCTTTGCAGACAATCCATATGTTCTCGATATAAGCATAATAAAAACAGAAAAACCACCTGAGCTTTTGCAAAACTTTAACGAAAACACCGTACAAAGTTTCTCTTCCTTAGCTGAAACAGCAGGAGGATATGTTGCCTTTTCTAAAAACCCTGACGATTTATTGAGTAAAATTCAGTCAATTTTAGCCCCACCTGACCCAGAAAAAGTTATAGATATAGTTTTTGCTATTGATGCAACCGATAGTATGAGCGATGATATAGATAAACTACGCGAAGAAATGGTTCCTATGGTTTTAGATATATTGCCCGGTTATAAAGGCTTTAGAGTTGGACTATTGTTATATAAAGATTATGATAGCGATTTTTTCTATAATAGGCTTCCAGTAAAATACTTTGGCTTTACCGAGAACTTAGAAACATTTAATAATTATCTTCATAGTTTTAAAGTTTTTGGCGGGCGAGATTACCCAGAAGCAGTATACGAAGCACTGTATAGCTCACTAGAATTCTATGAATGGAATACTGAAGCTGAAAGACGTATTATATTAATTGGAGATGCAGAACCACATCCAGTACCTCGCAGAGGCGGGCGATACACTAAAGAATTAGTCGACAGCCTCGCAAAGGAAAAAGATATTAGAATAGATGCGATTATTCTGTTTGATCCGAATCGACCAGTGGAATAGGATTTCTAAACTCTTCGGGAATTTTTTCTAAATCGAGCTCAGTGAGCCGACCATAAGATGGGGGGAGATTTCTATCTAGTCCTAATTCATACATATTATGTAGAGCAGAAAGGATAATATATGCGTCTTCCCATTTTTTTTGTTTTATATAAATATGACCAATTTCAAAGTTAGCCTCTGCATATACTGCAGAATCTTGCCCATAACGCTCTAAAAGCAATTCGTATACTTCTTTTGCCTTATCATACTGTTTAATATCTAGATATTCTTGCCCTCTCTGACTAATTTCCATTGCAGTTGCATCTGGGGCAATAGGAGGTAGATTAGTTACACAACCAACTAAAAATGCTAAAAAGCCAATTAATAAAAGAAAATTCACTATTTTTTTCATAAAAAGAGTGTAACAGATGAAATAAATGTCGTCAATCTATTGACATTTATTTTTATTTATAGTAATTTCAATATTGTAATCATTACAAATTAAAAGTGATTATAAAACAAATTATTAGGAGTTAAATATGAAAGAATGGGTATGTACAGTATGTGGTTATGTTCACGCAGGAGATTCAGCACCAGATGCATGTCCTCAATGTAAGGCAGCTAAAGATAAGTTCAACGAAAAACAAGCATTTGCAGGTTTTGCTGATGAACACAAAATTGGAATCGCAGCAGGTTTAGATGCAGAAGTTGTACAAGGTTTACGTGACAACTTTATGGGCGAATGTACAGAAGTTGGTATGTACTTAGCAATGAGTCGCCAAGCAGATCGCGAAGGTTATCCAGAAGTAGCAGAAGCATTCAAACGCTATGCTTTTGAAGAAGCAGATCACGCTTCACGTTTTGCAGAACTCTTAGGCGAAGTAGTAACACCTTCTACAAAGAAAAACCTTGAATTACGTGCTGCAGCAGAAGCTGGTGCAACAGAAGGTAAGCTCATGCTTGCTAAACGTGCAAAAGAACTTAACTACGATGCAATCCACGACACCGTACACGAAATGTGTAAAGATGAAGCTCGCCATGGTGCAGGTTTTATGGGATTACTCGCTCGCTACTTTGGCTAGAGTAAACTAAACCAGAAATGAAGAGAGCTGTCAAATAAGTGAGTAGTTTATATGACAGCCTCATCATTAGAATATATTTAAGGAGATTATAATGCTAAATAGTTCACAATTACTAATTGAACATGGGATAAGACCTTCTTTACAGCGTCTGCAAGTATATGATTATTTACTTAACACAAAGGCTCATCCTACTGTAGACATTATATATTCAGACTTAGCACCTTATATTCCAACCTTATCAAAAACAACTGTATACAATACACTTAAACTCTTTGTAGAAAATAAACTGGTTCAAGCAGTTCCTATTGAAGATGGTGAATTACGCTACGACGCAGATGTATCAGAACATATTCATTTTAAGTGCACTGAGTGCGAAAAAATTTATGACATTACTCCGCAAAAACCAATTTACGAAACAGCTCTACCTAGCGGTTATATTTCTCAACGCTCTCATTACTGCATCTGGGGACAATGCCCAGA
>CAYJNB010000120.1:0-6583 GCA_964371205.1 uncultured Treponemataceae bacterium | reverse complement strand
GTTCCTGCTCCTTTTTAACCTCATTTTTTAAGTGCTCAGTATTATTCATATGTTCTTTTAATCGAGAAAATTCAAATGTATGAACCATTGCACAAATATACACCGCTTCAGCAAAAAAACCCGAAGCTAATAGAAAAAAGCTTGCATTTGAAGAAGCTGATTCTACATAAAGAATGAGTGTTGAAACAGATTGATAAAAGAAGGTTATTAGGAATATGCCAAGAGCAAAGAGCAAATTATTTTTTTCTCGAAATATCAAGAAAATTTGTTCTTTATTCACAAATCTCATTGCAGTGAGTATTGTGAAGGGACGAATAGCAAATGTAACGGCTGTAACAAAAAGTCGAAATTCTAAGTTATCAATAAGTTGTATAATAGGAATTTGTTTATACAAGGCAAAACTTGCAATCAATATAACTCTCATCGAAAAAACATTTATTGCATAAGACAATGTCCCAAATAAAGCTCTTCGAACAGGTTGCTTGAATACAATCATAAATTCAGCTGCATAAATCAAAAGAAATGCTAACATAACCAGATAATCGTATTGAAACTTTGTTATATAAATTGATACATACACAATAAAAAAATTAATAGGTGTAAATACAATCAAGTATGGAATTAAATTTACCTTGCGGTTATATAGTATCCTTGAGAAATAAAAAACTGAGAAGTTGTATATGGTAAAAACTATAGCAATTATAAATATCATGAATACAAATCTCCTTTTACAGTGTAGAATTGCTGTTTATTGTTAAGCATCTGCTTATCTACACAATCCACGATACTTTTCCAACCTTCTTCGCAAAGCTCTGTGTCGATATAGAGCGAACCTATACTTGCAGTAATAGGAAATTCTTCAATTTCGCTCTGTATGGAAATAAAAAGATTAATAACAACTTGCACATCTTGTTCAGGGATACTGTCAAGAATAACAAAAAACTCATCTCCCCCTATACGCGCTGCTAAATCTCTTTCTCTTAGTGCAGTTTTTATAGCGTTGGCAACTCTACAAATATACCGATCACCTGCCTCATGTCCGTACGTATCATTTACAAATTTAAGACCATTAATATCAACAAAAAGTACGGCATAACCCACCTCGCGTATTAGACAGAGAGTTTCTAAAGCTTCGTAAATAAATTTTTTAGTGTATAATTGAGTTAAGCCATCTTTAGATATTTCTTGTTCTATTTTTCGTTTTTCGCTTATCAATTTAAAGTGTGAATCTTTAAATTTTTCGTTTCGGCGTTTGTATACAAACATTTTTACAAAGTTCATTGAATACAAAAAGAAGTAGTAAAATATTAAGGCTGAAAAGATAGTTGTTGAAAAACTAAGTATTATTAATTGTTCATATGAATCCTGAGCCACAAGAAAATGTGTTACTAACGAAATATAACAGATAATTACAAATGTAATAATAGAAAGTATTTCTGAATATCTTTTAGCAACAGAAATTTTTATTATGTCGTCAAAAGGAATGCTACTACTAACTAAAAACAAGACAGAAATAAGGACAAAATAGGTTATAGCAAGACTTTGAAAAAATAACGAAGCATATTGAAATACTGCAAAAGGGTATACATTTAACGCAATACTAAGCACAGAGATTATCAAACTATGGATAGAAGAAATATTCAAAAAGAAAACAGCAGCACCAAAAAAACACTGTTTTAAAGTAGATTTAGAAATGAATAGAAACTCAAGACAAAGTAGAAAAGTTCCCAAGATATAGAACAATGTTCGTGGAACATTTAATTTATATAATAAAACTACTAGTATAGTATTTACTATTGCTAAAAAGGGGATTACTATTTTTTTTTGAGTAAACCCTTGTAAAATTTTTGAAGAAAAGTGAAAAACAAGTATGTTATAAACAATACTTATTGCGACAGCACTAATAAACCAAGAATCTTTCCAATCTATAAAATTCATCGATATATCCTTGTGATAAATATAAATAAAAATAAAATAAATATCAATAGAAATATAGTATTGGCAAATATATTATTTCATGGTATACTATAAGCTATGAAAACTGTATTAATTAAAGATATTTTAGTGGCAAACCCAAACGGCCAAACTATTACCGTTTGTGGCTGGGTTAGAACAAAACGTGAATCAAAAAATCTTACTTTTATTCAAGTAAATGATGGATCTTGTTTTGCTTCCATTCAAGTTACCTTTGACCGCGATAATGATATATATGAAACAACTGCAGAAATTGATGCTGAGTTAAAGAGAATTTCTACTGGGGCCTCTGTAATAGTAACAGGAAAACTTATTCCATCACCAGCTTCTGGCCAAGCAGTAGAGGTTACCTTGCACACAATCAAGGTAGCAGGTGAAGCTCCTGTAGACAGCTATCCCTTGCAAAAGAAAAACCATTCTTTAGAGTTTTTAAGAGAAAACGCACACTTACGTGCTCGCACAAACACATTTGGTGCTGTTGCACGTATGAGAGGACAAATGGCTCAAGCTGTGCATACTTTCTTTTATGAAAGAGGCTTTACCTATGTGCATACGCCAATTATTACCGCAAGCGATGCCGAAGGTGCTGGAGAAATGTTCCAAGTAACCACGCTAAATCAAGAGGAACTTGCAAAAAAAGCTATTGAAGCTGGAAGTAAGGGCATGTCGAGCGAAAAAGCGGCAAATCTTATAGATTACAGCAAAGACTTTTTTGGAAAAAAAGCAAGTCTTACTGTTTCGGGACAATTAGAAGCAGAAACATATGCGCTCGCTCTTTCTCGAGTGTATACTTTTGGTCCCACTTTCCGCGCAGAAAATTCAAATACATCTCGCCACTTGTCTGAGTTCTGGATGATTGAGCCAGAAGTTGCCTTTGCAGATATTGAAGACAATATGGAAATTGCCGAAGCTTTTGTAAAATACTTACTTAACTGGGCTCTAACAAAATGTAGTGATGACATGAAGTTCTTTGATGAACGTATACAAAAAGGCCTTATAGAAACGCTTACTCACGTAGTGGAATCAGACTTTATACGCATGACATATACAGATGCTATAGTGGAATTAGAGAAAAATGCCGATAAATTTGAATATAAACCTTACTGGGGCTGTGATTTACAAAGCGAACATGAACGCTATTTAACAGAAACTGTGTTCAAAAAACCAGTTATTCTTACAGATTACCCCAAAGACATTAAGGCTTTTTATATGAAAATGAACCCAGACGGGAAAACAGTTCGTGCAATGGACGTACTTGTTCCAGGGCTCGGAGAAATTATTGGTGGTTCTCAGCGCGAAGAAGATTTAGGTAAACTTACTTCTCGCATTGAGGAACTTGGTCTAAACGCTAACGATTACTGGTGGTACTTAGATCTACGCAAATTTGGCTCTGTTGAGCATGCGGGATTTGGGCTAGGGTTTGAACGTTTGTTACAATACGTAACTGGTATTGCAAACATTAGAGATGTTATACCCTACCCTCGAGCTCCAAAACTAGCAGAGTTTTAAAAGACTACTGTTTAGACTACAAGAAGAGGCTACTTTTCTTGTAGCTTTAGGCAGCACTTGCAGGAGAAGGCATGTAAGATGAGTCTGCACGAAAACACAGATTTTGGAAGAAAAATATTCTTCTTAAATCCTCCTTATGACTTTAAAAAAAACATTATCCCAGTTTTATCTGATGCAGAATATGAAGTCTATGTTATCGGTGACTATAAGTATGCAAAATCTATTTTAAGAGAATTTCCTGATTCTATTTGTTTTGTATGCATAGATGATGTAATGCCTGCAGACCATTGGTACAATTTTATCGCCTCTTTTTCGAACGACCCAATACTTTCCACAATTTTTATTGGAGTTTTAGCAACTCATCCAAAAGCCGCAGATCGCAACCATTTTTTGCTTAATGCAAATATTCCAGCAGGATTTATTACTATTTCTTCTGTACGAGAGGAGTTAACCGAAACACTTTTTAGTATATTGAATTTGAACGGGGCAAAGGGACACAGAAAATATGTACGAGCTGATTGTCGAGAGGAAAAATTGTCTAATGCAGAGGCATTTATTCACGATATGCATATATATTTTTCCATTTATGACATTAGTTCTGTTGGAATAGCTTGTGGAGTACATGCATCAATGACAAATCTGTTTTCACAGAATATGCTTGTTAGAGACTTTACTTTAAATTTGCGCGAGAAAAAATTAAAGTGCAATGCAATTGTTTTAAAAATAATCCCAGGTCAACACGAAACAACTATTGTTTTTTTATTTACAAGAGGAATTCAAACAACAGTAAAGTCGTCTATTCAAGAGTATATTCGACTATTCTTACAAACATCGATTGAACGAATCGAAGTTAATAGTGAGCCAGACGAAACAGATTACTCTAAACATCAAAAGCCTTTTTCTCTATTTGACCTTGAAGATGCTTTTTTAATTGAAGACATTGAAGAGGTAGAAGATGTCGTTCAG
The DNA here is from genome assembly GCA_964371205.1 of uncultured Treponemataceae bacterium. Taxonomy (GTDB): domain Bacteria; phylum Spirochaetota; class Spirochaetia; order Treponematales; family Treponemataceae; genus CAYJNB01. Next base: position 2,134 of record CAYJNB010000120.1, on the reverse strand, counting down.
TAGAAGATATATTATTTTATGCATCATAGTTTTAACATTTTTAGTATTGCTAATTACTATATTAGCTCAATATACCGAAAGTGTTAAAGATAAGGTACATATCTACACTGACTTTAATTTAAAAACAGCAGAGAATTCTGATTCTCCTACGATAATTACCCTTACCTTGCCTAAAAATATACAACAAGGAGATGCAGTATGTATTCGAAGTGTAAACCAAGAAATGTTTGTCTATCAAAATAAAACACTTTTATACGAGTATAGAAAAACTTTTAGTAGCCGTTGGGGAAAAAGTACTACAAATAAGTGGCATATAATACCACTAGAACATGATTTAGCAGGAAAAGATTTGCAATTTTATCTTTACACCCCATATAAATCCCTCTTTGGGTATAAAAATTTTATTATTTCTGCAAGCCAAATAGAAATTATAGAGTATATATCTTTAATATCGCTCCCTTCAACTATAATTAGTCTAATAAGTATACTCATAGGCGTAGCATTGATATTGTGGATTGCTTTAAAGGGGCTTGATAAAATGTACCCACAAGCACCATATCTTGCCTTATTCTTATTATTTACTGGAATTTGGAGTTATGGAGAAGCTCGCAGATTATTCTTTTTTCTAATCCCTCCACATATAGATAGATATATCTTTTTGCTTTCGTTTTTTATTATGCCATCTTTTTTTCTCTTATTTATAAGTCAAAACTATAGACACATACCAAAAATATTTTTTCAGTATTTAGCATATTGTGGTTTTTTTATAACAGCTTTAGCAGTTTTTTTACAATTTTTTGAAGTATTTGATTTACTACAAAGTATTTTTTGTATAATTGGAATAATTTTTGTTGGGATGTTACTTGTTCTCTACTACACAATTATGAGAGCAACGGAAAACAAGAAAAAAATATCAAAATTCTACTTACTTCTTTCTGTTTGTATGGTAGCTCTAATATTTTTAGAAATATATAATTTTCTCAGAGGCGAATTTGGGAATATAGCCTTCTACGTGCGTATCTCTTTAGTAGTATTTAGCATAGTAGCGGCTGTTAGTTTTATTCGCTCACTTAATGCAAAAGACAAGGCATTAGAGCTTAGCCGGAAAAACTTGGCAGTTAGCCAGATAAATGTAGTAACTCTAAAAATGAAACCTCACCTTATCTACAACACACTTCTTTCTATTCAAGAACTGTGCTACTCGTCTCCAAAAGCTGCTGTTGATGCAATTGGTGTTTTTTCAAAATATATTCGAACAACTTTTGATCTTACAACAAACGAAAAACTTATCCCTTTTGAATCTGAGTTAAAATATATACGCGAATACATAGAAATTCAAAAAATTTGTTATGGTTCAGAAATAACGTATTTGGAAAACTTAGAATATACAACATTTGACATTCCACCACTTACATTACAACCGCTTATTGAAAATGCAGTACGGCACGGTATTAGACAACGCATTGCAAATGGAACTATAAAAATTTCTACGGCATTAAGTGACAGACTGATTAGCATAGTTATAGAAGATGATGGAGTTGGTTTTGATACAAAAAAAATAAATTTAAATGTATTACGAACTTCGACAGGCAATGTCTTTTTTAGACTAAAACACCTTCTTCGCGCTGAGATAACTGTAAAAAGTATTTTGAATCAAGGAACTCAAATATATATTACCATTCCTTATAGAAAAGGAGAAAAATCTTGAAAAAAGTAGCTATTGTTGATGATATGAAAAGTGCTCAATCAATGTTGAGTATGCTTTTAAGCGAGTACAAAGACCTTGAAGTTGTTGCAACTTTTAGTAATGGGATTGATTTTTTAGATTACATAGAAGATTTTCCGGTAGACCTAGTATTTTTAGATATTGAAATGCCAGAATTAGATGGATTTTCAATTGCAAAAATTATTTCTACAACATATGTCAAAACAGCCTTTGCATTTGCTACTGCATATGCGGATTACTCTCTAGAAGCATGGGGTACAAAGGCGATTGGATATATTACAAAACCATACGATACCGCAGAGATAAAAAAAGTGGTAGAAAAACTTTTTGACCATTCTCCTGTAGAGAACAATCGAGTTTTTGTTGAATGCTTTCCAAATTTTAATGTATATGTAGATAAAAAACCTA
>CAYJNB010000119.1:1276-6601 GCA_964371205.1 uncultured Treponemataceae bacterium | reverse complement strand
CCCGAAATTCAGGTAGTAGAATCTAGTGAGTGGGCATACCGTTGCCGTTTTCAGTTACATAATGGCGGAATCCGTGGTAAAAAGAGTGACTCAATCATAAATGTAACCGAATGTCCGGTAGCTCGCCCTGAATTTGCCGAGCTTTTTGCAAAGGACTTACAGAAAAGCTATGGTAAGGTAAATCGCTTTCATGCGTTTGGGTATAATGGAGAGTTAAAAATTGAGAACCCAAAAGCACTCGAATTAAGTAGCGAAAATGCTTTAAAAGTACCTATATTAGACAAAGAAATTGCCTTTGATGTGCGTGGATTTTTTCAGTCAAATGTAGAGATGCTCGAAAAAACAATTCCTCTTTTGGTTGATGGCTTAGGTGCCGAAACAACCGACAATATTCTTGATTTTTATAGCGGGGTAGGCACCTTTTCAGTCTTTTTAAGCGATTATTGCAAAGAAGTATTTTTAGTAGAACATAATAAAAATGCAATTTTATTTGCAGAGCGTAACTTAGTAGGTAAAAAGCACACTAGTTTTGCAATCGATGCAACAGCATGGCTCCGTCAGGCTGAATCAAAAAAACAATTTAGTTCCATTGTAATTGATCCGCCGAGATCGGGCATAGATGCAACTATTCGCAATTGGATTGTCGACACTGAACAGCGAGAAATACGGTATGTTTCGTGCGACCCGGTTACCTTTTGTCGAGATGCTGCTTTCTTTATTCAAAATGATTACACTCTAACAGAACTATACCTACTCGATTTTTATCCCCAAACGAGCCATATTGAGTGTTTTGGAATTTTTAGATTGTACTAAGGAAATCTAAAACTAACAGGATTTTCAAGATTCCTCTAATCTTATTTTAATCTAATTCTAATGTTTCTCTTTCTTCAATACGGTACACTAAAGCCAAGAAACCGACATAGTCGGTGTTTTGAGGTATTAGAGATGAAAACAATGAAAGTAATTCTTGCTTGTGTGTTAGCAGTGGTTTTAACAAGCTGTGGATCAGAAAAATCAGCAAGTCCGGCAGGTCCGGGTGGCTCAGGCCCCATGGGCGCAAAAGGTGCAGGGCAACAGCGCCAAATGGTGTTTAATGTTGCAACCGAGTTGTCTAGCCTGCAGGATGTAACCACTCATATTGATATTAATGGCGAAATTGCCGCCGACAAAGAAGTTGATGTTTTTGCAGATATGGGCGGCATTTTGAGCGAGGTGCATGTTGCGCTCGGTTCTCGTGTTGAACAGGGAGAATTAATTGCAGAAGTAGATCCTTCTGTTCCCGGTATGACGTATGGTCTCAATCCGGTTCGAGCTCCTATTTCGGGAACTATAACATCGGTTCCGCTCGAGATTGGAACTAAGGTAAGCACTTCTACTGCTGTGGCAAAAATTGGTGATATAGATAATTTGCAAATTACTGCTCGAATCCCTGAGCGCTACGCAGGTGTTTTACGTGTTGGTTTAGATGCTCGTATTATGCTCGATGCGTATCCAGAAGTTGAGTTTTTAGCCCAAGTTATTCGCGTCTCGCCGGTGGTTGATTCAGTTTCTCGTACAAAAGAAATATATCTTGCGCTCAATACCGAAGATAGCCGTATAAATGCAGGAATGTTTGCAAAAATCCGCTTATACACCAATACATATGCAGATAGCATAACCGTTCCTACCGATTCAGTACTTACCAGTATGGATGAAGACTATGTTTTTGTAATGAACGATAATAATACAGCAACCAAACGCATAATTGAAAAAGGCGTAGTAGTAAATGGAACCACTCAAGTGCTTTCCGGTATAGAAGTAGGAGAAAAAATTGTAACTCAAGGTCAGCAAGTACTCGCCGACGGAAGCCGTGTAAATGATGTAAATGCGCCTAAAAACACAACAGAAGCTGATTTGCCTGTAAATAGCGAAGATACTTTAGAACGTGGGCAAGTTCCCCCAGAAGGGCAAAGACCTGTAGGAACTCAACGGCCCGAAGGTATGCAAGGTCCTGGTAATGGACAGCGACCTGAAGGCGGTCAAAGACCCGAAGGAACTCAAAGACCTTCTGCTGAGGGAGGTTCTCAATGAGTTTAGCAAAGAAAACACTTGAGCATCCGGTTTTAGTTTTTATTATATTTGCATTACTTTGTGTTGTTGGACTTTTTACTGTGAGTAATATTGCAATCGATATTTATCCTGAGATTGAAACAACTACTATTTCGGTACGCACTACGTACACAAACGCCGGTCCTGAGACGGTAGAAGAGGCGATTACCGACCCACTTGAAAGTCAGTTGGTAAGTGTGAGTGGCTTAAAAAAGATGACTTCGGTTTCTGCCGAGGGAAGCTCCAGTATTACACTCGAATTTGATTATGGGGTAAACCTTGACGAGGCTACTAATGATATTCGAGATAAATTAGAGCGAGCCGAGCGCTCACTCCCCGACGATGTGGATTCTCCGACTATTTATAAGCGAGATATTTCTAGTAAACCAATGATGCAAATTGCCGTTACCGGAAACCGAACAACAGAAGATTTAAAAGAAATTGCAGATGATTATATTCAACCGGTACTAGAGCAAGCTAGTGGTGTTTCAGAAACTGCAACACGTGGTGGTAGAGAAAAAATCATTCGGGTAGAACTTTCTCAAAACAGACTCGAAGCTTACGGTTTTACGCTTACCTCTGTTGCAAACAATCTTAAAACGCAAAACGTAGAACTTGGTGGCGGAAAGATTACCGAGTCGGCAAAAAACTATCTTATTCGTACCATTGGAGAGTTTAGTAGTATAGAAGAAATTGAATCTTCTGTGGTTGGTATGAAAGATGGATATCCAGTAAAACTGAGCGATATTGGTACGGTGTATAGCGATTTTGTTGATGAAACAAACGTTGTCTACATTAATGGGCAACCTGGTGTGTATGTTAGTGTAAGTAAGCAAAGTGGCTCAAACTCTGTGCAGGTATCTGATGCAGTTTTTGAGAAAATTGCAGAAGTGCAGGCAACACTACCTGCAGATATTCAACTCGAAGTTATTATTGATGATGCAGACGAGATTCGAGATACCCTTTCTATAATGGTAGACTCAGGTATTTCGGGTATTGTACTTGCAATGATGATTTTGATTATCTTCTTACGCAGTATGAAGAGTACTCTCATTATTGGTGTATCTGTTCCTATTTCGATTATGGTAACCCTTGTTGCAATGAACTTTGCAGGTATTACGCTCAATCTTATGACAATGACCGGTCTTATTCTAGGGCTTGGTATGGTGGTTGACGCCTCCATTGTTATATTAGAAAATATTTATACCTATCGAGCAAAAGGTGAGACTCCGCGGCTCGCCGCAGTTCATGGTACAAAAGAAGTTGCTACCTCAGTATTGTCCGGAAACCTAACAACACTCTGTGTATTTGTTCCCTTTTTGTTGTACGTGGATGATCTTGGTATGACCGGTATGATGTTCAAAGACATTATATTTACTGTTTGTATTGCCATTGTTTCGAGCTTGTTTGTGGGTATGTTCCTTGTACCGGTTTTAGCCGGACACTTTGTTCCCCTTAGCGACCCCACTAAAAAAGTAATTAGAAACCCATTGTTACGAGCCTCGGACAAGTTTTTTGCACGTGGAATAGAGAGAATAACTGAGTTTTATGGTGTTGCCTTAAAAAAAGCACTTACCTATCGCAAAACAACGCTTGCTATAGTTGCAGGTATCTTTCTTGCAGCCTTGTCACTTATTCCTCAACTTAACGTTATGATGATGCCACGCATGGGCGAAAGCACCTTGAGTGTAGATATAAAAATGCCCGAAGGAACTACAATCGACGAGACAAAGCAAGTTGCCTTTGCCTTTGAAGAATATATAGAAGCAGATATTTTGGGTTATACGAGCATTATTAACGATATTGACGAAGACTCTGCTTCTATTTCGATTGGACTTCCAGAAATAGATGAGCAAATTGACACTTCAGAAACAATAAAGACAAAATTGCGCCCGTATTTTACCTCCTTTCCGCAAGCAACTATTACCTTTGGTAGTGGACGTCGCGGACAGATGGGTGCCGCTTCTGACATAGATATTGCCGTGCGCTCAACCGACTTTGACAGTGCTTTTGAAACTGCACAAGAAATTGCAGAACTTATGGAAGAGGTTTCTGACTTATCTGAAGTAGATGTAGATGTAACCGACGGTTTACCTCAAGTAGAAGTGTTAATTGATCGCGAAAGAGCATACTCTTTTGGAGTGTCGGTTAGCGCTGTTGCAACAGAAATAAACGCTTGTATAGACGGTACAACAGCTGGTACCTACCGCGAAGATGGCAGCGAATACGACATTGTTGTGCTTTTTGACCCTGAAGACCGCAAAGAAACGCTTGACCTAGAAAGCATCTTTGTAAATGGTACAGACGGGCAGCAAGTTGCCCTTGCAAACTTTGTACAAATTGTGCGTGGTACGGGGCCGGTAAGCATTAACCGCGAAAATCAATCTCGTATTATTCACGTAACTGCAAGTATTGTAAGCGATACACGTGCGGATGAGATTGAGTCTAATATTAAAGAGCTTATTGCAAATAATCTTATTCTTCCGGACAATGTTGCACTCATTTACGACGGCTCTTGGCAAGAAATTAGCGAAAGTGTAGTAACGTATACGCTTATTATTGTACTTGCAATTCTCTTAGTATTTGGAGTTATGGCAGGAACGTACGAATCATTTATTGACCCCTTTATTAACTTGCTTACCATTCCGCTCGTCGCAATTGGTGTTGTAGTTGTGCACTTTGTAACTGGACAAGCCTTTTCTATGACTTCGGGTATCGGAATTATTATGCTCGTTGGTATCGTCGTAAATAACGGAATTATTTTGGTAGACTATACCAATCTCTTGGTAAAAGACGGTGTGGAAGTATTGGAAGCCTGTTTGCAAGCTGGAATCTCTCGCCTACGACCGGTACTTATGTCGACTCTGACCACAGCACTTGGAATGTTTCCACTGTGCTTTGCAACCGGTGGAAGCGCCGCAATGATTCAGCCAATTGGTTTGAGTGTATTCGGCGGACTCCTTTCGAGTACCTTTATTACCTTGCTCTTTGTGCCGGTAGTGTATTCATACATCAATAAGTTAAAACGCAAACGGCTTGATTAGTTTTATGTAATATAAGAGCTTTCTGTTAGGAAGCTCTATATATAAATCCATGCACAATATACAGCCCAAAGCATGGAACCTTGAATAAAGGAGGTAGCCAAACTATAAACATGATAAGTAGGTTTTTTCCTACACCTTATTTTCCTTAACCGCTCCTTTTGGAGCGGTTTTTTTGTCTTATCATTGCCTTTTT
>CAYJNB010000119.1:0-1176 GCA_964371205.1 uncultured Treponemataceae bacterium | reverse complement strand
TTTCATAAAAAAAAGAACTTGGTAAATGCTTTTAAACATGCATACGAAGGTCGAATCGAAGTAAAATCACTGGACGAAACTACAAAAGATGATGCCCTTACAGTGCTGAATAAATGGAATGAAGGTAGAGAGGTTATTACTGATTTTAAACCTGCAACAGAAGCACTTAATAATCTTACTTTTTTAGGCCTTAGTGGTTGGATTGTGTATATAGATAATGAACCTGTTTCATGGGCCTTGGGAGAACCGTTGGGAACAGATACGTTTTGTGTCCATTTTGAAAAGGGACTTGAACACATTAAAGGTGTCTATCAACACGTAAACATGGTTACCGCTTGTAATTTGAGCGAAAACTATGTGTATATAAATCGTGAACAAGACTTAGGCGATGAAGGTTTGCGACAAGCAAAAATGACATATCGCCCTTGTGGTTTTATAACAAAATATATTGGCAAGAAAATATAAAAAAGGAAAAAAAATGAAAAAAATTGTATTAATTGTTCTTACCTTATGTATGTTTGCAGCAGTGTTTGCAGATATTTTTGACTATGCCGAAGAAGGTAATTTATCTGGTGTAAAACGTGAGTTAGCTGCTGGGGCAACAGTAAATGATGCTAATTCATCAGATTACACTCCGCTTATGTTAGCAAGTTCTACCGGTCGCATGAATGTAGTTACATTCTTAGTTGAAAATGGTGCAGAGATTGAAGCTGCTGACGAAGATGGCGATACAGCTTTAGCTTGGGCTGCAGCACATGGTCAAACAGATGTTTTCTATTATCTTTTAGAAAAAGGTGCTAGTATTTCATCGGTAAACCACTATGGATACACTATATTTATGTCTGCAATTAATTCAGGTAACGAAGATTTTGTAAAAGAAATTTCAGAGCTTGACGGTATTGATATTTTTGCAATTGACGAAGATGGAGAGAATGCATTAAATTGGGCAATAATGGCAGAAAACGAAGAATTGGTTAAATTTCTGCTTGAGAAGGGCCTAACCTTTGTTGACAATGAAGATTATTACGATGATGACGACGATTACAATGATTACAGTTCAACAGAATTAATGCTTGCTGCAGAAAATAACGATGTAGAAGAAATAATTTTCCTAATTGAAGATGGTGCTGATATACACGAAAGAGATTATGAAGGTACTACGCCATTATTAGTTGC
>CAYJNB010000118.1:0-6661 GCA_964371205.1 uncultured Treponemataceae bacterium | reverse complement strand
GTCGGGAGCGACGGGGATCGAACCCGCGATCTCCGGCTTGACAGGCCGGCGCGATAACCAGCTTCGCTACGCCCCCATGTGAAAATTACTATACTCAAAAAGAAAAAAAGTGTCAATAGGTTTTTTAAATAAATTTTATAAGGTTTTTACATTCTCAAAATAAGGAATCAAGGTTTAAATTAAGCCTAGACAAAGGACTTTTTTATAAGTAAACTGTACTTATGAATGGAACAATAACTCAAAAAATTATTAAAAATCACTTAGTATCGGGAGATATGTCGAAAGCAGGTAACGATATTGCTATTCGCATAGATCAAACATTAACTCAAGATGCAACAGGAACTATGGCCTATCTTCAATTTGAAACAATTGGAATTCCGCGGGTAAAAACAGAAGTTTCGGTATCTTATGTAGACCATAACACCCTACAAACTGATTTTAAAAATATGGACGACCACCGTTATTTACAAAGCATAGCTGCAAAATACGGTTTATGGTTTTCTCGTCCGGGTAACGGTATTTGCCATCAAGTTCATTTAGAACGCTTTGGTAAACCAGGTAAAACCCTTTTAGGTTCCGATTCTCATACACCAACTGGTGGTGGACTTGGCATGATGGCAATTGGCGCAGGGGGTCTTGATGTTGCCGTTGCAATGGGCGGAGGCGCCTTCCATTTAGCTATGCCGCGTGTAATTGGTGTACAACTTACTGGCGCATTACATGCTGGTGTGGGTGCAAAAGACATAATTTTAGAAGTTTTACGCTTACAAACCGTAAAAGGTGGCGTAGGTGCTGTATATGAATACTTTGGCGAGGGTGTAAAAAACCTTACCGTTCCACAACGAGCAACCGTAACAAATATGGGAGCAGAGCTCGGTGCAACTTGTAGCATTTTCCCATCAGACGATACAACCTTCGCATTCTTAAAAAGCATGGGAAGAGAAAGCGACTGGAGCGAATTAATTGCTGATACTGATGCGCAGTACGATTCTATAGTAGAAATTGACTTAAATACACTACAACCACTTGCAGCATGTCCACACTCACCGGATGCAATTAAATCAATTAGCGCCTTACAAGGTAAAAAAGTTGACCAAGTGGTTATTGGCTCTTGCACAAACTCCTCTCTCGACGATCTTGCAGCTGTTGCCGCAATCGTAAAAGGAAAAACTATAGCACCAGGCGTTGAGGCCGGCATTGCACCAGGAAGCCGCACTACTCTTATGCTCGCAGAAAAAGCTGGCATCCTTGGCGAATTAATTCGTGCAGGATTTCGCATACTCGAAAGTGCCTGTGGACCATGTATAGGCCAAGGCTTTGCACCATCAAGCGAGGGAGTAAGCCTTAGAACATTTAACCGCAACTTTACAGGAAGAAGCGGAACTGCAGATGCTGAGGTATATCTTGTATCGCCAGAGACAGCGGCAGCTGCTGCAATTAGTGGCGTTATTTCAAATCCAACAGATACTGCATTTAGCACTACTATTAGTAAAACAAGTTTACTCAGCACTGAAAATACAACTCTCAGTACAGATACAATTCTTAACTGTGCTAAAGACGATGGTATGCTCATTGCCCCACTTACAGAAGCTGAATCTCAAAAAGTAGAAATTATTCGCGGTCCAAATATTAAACCATGCCCAAGTGCTCCAGCTATAAAGGCAAGTCTTGAACTTCCGCTTATCTTAAAAGCAAGCGATAATGTTTCAACTGATGATATATTACCTGCAGGAGCAAAAATGCTTCCATTGCGTTCAAATATTCCAGAAATTTCTAAGTATACACTTGAGCGATTGGATGTAGATTTTTATAAGAATGCAAAAAAAATTCAAGATGACGGAAAAGATGGTTCAATCATTGTTGGTGGCGAAAATTACGGGCAAGGTTCTTCGCGAGAACATGCTGCCCTTGCTCCAATGTATTTAGGTGTTCGTGCTGTTTTAGTTAAGTCTTTTGCACGCATTCACAAAGCAAATCTAATAAACTATGGTATTTTACCTTTAACCTTTATAAATGTGGCCGATTACGATGCACTGGAACAAAATCACCTGCTAGAAATTACTAATGTCGAACAAGCTCTTAATACTGGTTGCAACTACATAATCCAAAATAAAACGACGGGTGCAAAGATAGAAGCAGAAAATTCTCTCGACGAACGTTCTCGAGCAATATTAGCTGCTGGGGGATTAACCGCATATACCAGAGAAGGCGGACAATAAATACTTTGAAGCCATTAAATGATAGGCTCTTTACAGAGGCAATACGAGACCCGCTTTGGAAACACATATATCTAACTCCTCAATTGTTTGATATAACACATAGCACTGATTTCGTACGCCTTTGGAGAATAAAGCAACTTGGACCAACAGACTTTGTATATCCTGGTGCTGTTCACACTCGAGCAAGTCATTCATACGGGGTGTATTTTATTGCATTCAAATTATTAAAGCGACTCATTGAACAAGATGCAACATGGATTACAGAGTCTGGATGCTTTTCGTTTTTATGTGCAGCCCTTTTACATGATTTAGGGCACTTTCCCTATACACATTCGCTTAAGGAGCTCCCTCTCTTAGAACACGAAGAGCTCACTGCTCTACTTATACTTAAAGAACCTTTACGTACCTTAGTCGAAAAAACTGGAGCAAATGCGCAACAAGTTGCTGCAATAGTAGATGTAAATATAGAAACAACCGATAGCGAAACACTTTTTTACCGTAAACTACTATCAGGAGTACTCGATCCAGATAAGATTGATTATCTAAATCGAGATGCTTACTTTTGCGGCGTTCCTTACGGGATTCAAGATACCGACTTTATTCTTGCACGTGTGTTACCCGATAAACAAAGAGGTATAGTACTTGATTCAAATTCAATACTTGCTGTAGAGAATGTACTTTTCTCTAAATACCTTATGTATCGCGCAGTGTATTGGCATAAAACAGTTCGCACCGCAACAGCCATGATGAAAAAAAGTATTTTTACATCCTTGCAAAACGGGATAATCAGTGCAGAAGAATTGTATAATCTAGATGATGCAAGTTTATTTTCTCTGCTTCATGCAAAAAAACATGATGCTCATACCATAGCATTTGAAGTTGAAAAGCGAAACACCTTTGACATTATACACGAAGTTCAGTTTGATAAAACTAGTATAAAGCACATAGAACTAGAGAATACAGAAAATCGCTCAAAAATAGAAAAGCAAATTGCAGATGAATGCAAGATATCTTTTTATCATATACTCATTGATATACCGGAACGTATCTCGTTTGAAAGTGATCTATGGATAGCTGACGAAAATTGTATTTTTTCCAAAAGCACAACTGCTTTTAAAGCCGAAACAGTTCAAGCTCTTACCGACTCACTACGAAAAATACGAGTTGCGGTACATCCTAGCCTTAGTGAACAAAAGCGAAAAGAAGTTGTTGCGATTTTTTCTAAAATGTAGTATAGTAAAATTGCCGTTGAAGCTTTGAAGGGAGAATAGTATGAATGTACATAATACAATCGAAGATGAAGTGTTAATACGTGTAGACAACATGTATGAACAAGCTGAAGAACAAAAATTACCTTGGCTCACTTGCTCTTGTGAACAGTGTAAGAGCGATGTAATGTGTTATGTACTTAATCGCATTCAGCCAAAATATATTGTTTCCGGACGCGGTGCAGCTTATGCTTCTGCAAACTTTACAAAACAACAAGGCGCAGATATTGATATAGTTGTCCTCGACGGTATGAAAAAGATAGCCGGAACTCAACGTCCCTTTCACAACAAAGAAAAAAAAGAAAACTATGTAAAAAACAATCCAACATTTAACTTTCCGCAAATTATTGGGTTAGTATTTAGTGGAACGACCTTTGAGCCTTTAACACACGGTAAGGTTTCGCTATATTTAAACGGCGAGCTAGTTGAAATGGTAGATACCTCATGGGAAAATCCACACGAATTTAGTGCAAATGTAAAAGGTGTATATACGTTCCTACCAGCACCTATTATGACAACAAAATCAAACGAAGATAGGACTTTTATATTTGAAATAAAGGTAGAAGTAGAAGGTTATCCTAACAATACAACTATAATTGCTATACCACTTAATAGCGACAATGATACAAATACCTTATTAAATTCTGTTAAAACATTTAAGGTAAATGATATATTTTTATTAAAAGATGAATAAGTAACATGATTCATTCGTGCATAGATTTATCTGAAAAATATCCAGCATTACATAAGTCAACCCATACACCCCTACTATATACATATATTCAAGAGACATCTGAGGCTATTGATAAAAACAAAGTATGGCCAGCAATTGTTATTTGTCCAGGTGGTGGATACGGATTTACTTCAGACAGAGAAGCAGAACCTGTTGCAATACAGTTTTTACAAGCTGGTTTTCAAGTCTTTATTCTTAGATATAGTACAGAGCCAAATCGCTACCCTACACAATTACTCGAGCTTTCTGCAAGCTTGGCCTTTATACGCGAAAATGCTAAAGAGTGGCATATTGATCCAGATAAAATTGCAGTATGCGGTTTTTCTGCAGGAGGCCATCTTACTGCGAGTTTAGCAAATTTTTGGACAGAAGACTGGATTACACAAGAATTAGCAATCAAAAAAGAACATAATAAACCAAATGCAGTTGTTTTAGCATACCCGGTAATATCAATGGGAGAATATGCACATACAGGCTCATTTGAGAATTTACTTGGAAGCAAGCTTACACTACCCGAGTACAAAAAGCTCTCACTAGAAACCTCTATAAATAAGCACAATCCCCCAACATTTATATGGCATACCCTTACAGATGCCCTTGTTCCAGTTCAAAACGCTTTGCTGTATGCCAATGCCCTAATAACAAACACGATATCCGTAGAATTACATATATATCCAGAAGGTGTACACGGTCTTTCGCTTGCAAATCATACTACAGCTGCTGCAGGAAACCAAAATCATATTAATCCGCATGTCGAAACATGGTTTGCTAGCGCAGTAAAATGGTTACATATGTCTTTATAAGAATATATTTATACCAATACTATGCTAAAATATGCATTTTTTTGTAAAAACCTATAGACTATTTTTTCAAAGTATGGTACATTATTAAAACTTTACGGGATGTAGCCTAGGGGCTAAGGCGTCTGGTTTGGGACCAGAAGATCGGGGGTTCGAATCCCTCCATCCCGATACCTTTAAAACCAAAATCTGCTAAATGCAGATTTTTTTTATTTTAAAATCTTTTACAAAAAAAAATACAAAAAAAGTAAAACCGGTATACCGGAATACTTGACGACAAGTAAATACCTGTTTATACTGTAAAAAAAACAGGAGCATTTATATGAAAAGTATAACAGAAGCGTGTAAACCCGTACAACGTCCAGAAAAGATTCTTCAATTTGGAGAAGGAAACTTTTTAAGAGCCTTTGTTGACTGGATGGTTGATATTGGTAACGAAAAAACAGATTTTAACGGAAACGTTGTAATGGTTCAGCCACTTGAAAATGGAATGGCCGGTATGATTAATGACCAAAATGGGCTTTATACCACTGTTCTACGTGGAGTTCAAAATGGACAAACTGTTTCAGAACTACGAACAATTAACTCAGTAAGTCGCTGTATCCAAGCTTATGCTGAATATGATACATATATGGATCTTTCTAAAAGCGAAGATTTAGAATTTGTTGTATCTAATACAACTGAAGCAGGTATTTCTTATAATCCAGCAGACAAACTCGAAGATAAACCTCAAGCATCTTTCCCAGGAAAGGTAACTGCATTTTTATATAATAGATTTAAACATTTTAATGGCGCAAAAGGAAAAGGTCTTGTATTTATTCCTTGCGAACTTATAGATAAAAACGGCGATAAACTCAAAGAAATCGTATTACAATATGCTTCTGAATGGAAACTCGAAGGTGCATTTATAGACTGGATTAACGAAGAATGTGATTTCTGTAACAGTCTTGTAGACCGCATAGTTCCAGGATACCCACGTGATGAAGCAGATGCATTATGTACAGAGCTTGGATATAAAGACAATCTCCTTTGTGCAGCAGAAATCTTCCATCTTTGGGTAATCGAAACTAAAAAAGATCATAGTAAGAAACTTCCTCTTGCAGATGCAGGATTAAATGTAATTTGGACAGACGACATGAGTTTCTACCGAACACGTAAGGTACGTATCCTTAATGGTGCACATACTATGACTGTACCTGCAGCATTCCAATATGGATTAGATACCGTAGAAGATTGTATTAAAGAATGTATGCCGTTATGAAAAAAGGAATTTTTGAGGAAATTATTCCTTCAATGGATGGAGATGAAAAACAACTCATTGCCTACGCAAACGATGTTCTTGAACGATTTGCAAACCCATACATTAAGCACTTTTTATTGTCAATTACCTTGAATTCAGTATCTAAATTCAAGACACGTGATCTTCCAAGTATTACCGGTTACATTAAAAAGAATGCAAAAGTACCAGCTACACTAGCTTTCTCTATTGCAGCCCTCATTAGTTTCTATGAATCAAGTAAGGTTGATGGGGACACAATGGAAGGAAATCGTAACGGCTCAGCATATACCATAAAAGACGATGTACCAGTAATGGAAACATTTGTTGCATTGTACAAAAAGGCATCTGACATGAATCCTGCA
>CAYJNB010000117.1:0-6736 GCA_964371205.1 uncultured Treponemataceae bacterium | reverse complement strand
AATAATTCCAACTTGCATACTGTAATTCTCCGTTTTTACTGTATTGTACTTTCATGTCAAAACGACTTTGCACTTGCACAAAGTCGATAGTTGCCCCAATTTCTTGCTATATAAGCTTAATATGCCTACACGGGCAACGTACGTATATTTATACAAT
Organism: uncultured Treponemataceae bacterium; assembly: GCA_964371205.1. Classification (GTDB taxonomy): domain Bacteria; phylum Spirochaetota; class Spirochaetia; order Treponematales; family Treponemataceae; genus CAYJNB01. The sequence goes on along the minus strand of CAYJNB010000117.1, from coordinate 6,579 downwards.
TTATATGCATATTATTGCATAAATATAGTGTTTTGTCCAGCTTTTTAAAGTATAACTATTTCAGTATCGGCTACTTTATGTACTATATCAAACAAACAAATCAAGGTACAGTAACGAAACACAAAATTTTAACTTCAACACTTAATTATTATTTTAAAATACCGATGTATAAATAATGCTCCTATTTTCTATAAAATTAGGAACATATTATAGACTAAAAGAGACTTTGACTTGTTTTTAGTCGCTTTCTGAGGTACAATTAAAGCAGTATGCCCGGTTTAAAACAGCTTAACGCATTTACAAATAAATTATTGTCGCTTGGTAACGAAACAGAATCTCGCATGGCAAGTGGCGAGCCACGTAGACAAATTCCTCTTCCTCCAAATGCTAAAGAAGACGACGATTCAGGCGATTTTATATTTGGGCTTACAGGCTCAGAAGCTCCTACCCAAGATGAAGACGACGATTTTTTAGCCGACCTTGGAATTGGAGAAGAATCTGCTAAAAGCAGTGATGATGACTTTTTTGCAAATCTCGATGTTGATGATGCTGCAACGACACCTAAAAAAAATAACTTACCATCGGTGGAAGACATACTTTCAGATCCAGATGCACATGCAGCGGACGAAGAACCAGCCGATGACTTTTTAGCAGACCTAGGTATTCCAGATTTACCTGCAGAAAGCCCAATTACCCCCGAGGTATCATCCCCTACTGAAAATCAAATTTTACAAGAGGACTCGAGCGAACCAATTGAATCAATTGATAATCCAATCGAAAATATAGACTCTATCGAACCAGAATTGGGCAACAGTCCAGATCCATTTGCTGGATTAGAAGAAAGTCTTGTAGCAGACCCACTCATAAACTCAGATTCCTTTAACAATGCAGATCCTTTTGCCGGATTAGGGCTTGATCCACTTGATACATTCGAAAATAACGAACCTTTAGAAGGTGTTGGACCTCTTGGAGATGGGGGAGATTCACTAGACAAATTAGAAGATCCTTTTGCAACACCAATCGAAGACGTTGTAAATAACAATATACTCGAAGGTCTTGAAACTCTCGGCGAGGTAGATAGTTTTGCAACCTCAGAAGGAGAAATCGAAGAATATCCTGATTTATCCGATTTAGAAATGCCACAAGAGTTTAACCTTTCTGGAGATGTTGCTGGAACGTTCGAAAACACAGATACAAATGAACTTGTTACAGAAGACGAAGCCGATCCATTTGCCAGCATTATGGAAGAAGCCGAGATTGAAGAAGAAGCTCCACGCCACGAAGAAGCACCGGTAGAAGAGCCTGCAGTAGAAGAAAGTATACCAGAAGAAACCGAACCTCAGATAGATTTAAGTGACGCCCTTGCAATTGATGACTTAGGAGGAATGGACTTAGATCTTTCTAATCTTATGAGCAGTGTAGAGAGCTTGTTATCTGATACTCCTTCAGAAGAGCAAGCAGCAGTCTCTACAGATGATTCTCTCGAAACAGCAAGTGATTTTAACGATAGCAATACATTTACAGAAAACGATTCTTTCGATACCACAGATGATTTTGGCGATAACAACGCATTTGCAGAAAACGACTCTTTTGATACCACAGATGATTTTGGCGATAACAACACATTTGCAGAAAACCTAGAAGAGACAGAATCTTTTAGCATAGACGAAAATCCTCTTGCCGGTTTTGACTTCGATGATTTTTCTGCAGAAAACACTGATACAGATGCAACAACTGATTTTAGTACAAGTGACGAATTAGATACTTCCTTAGATAGTCCTTCAGATGAATCATTTGATACTGAATTTCCTTCTGCAGATTCATTACCATCCTTAGATGACTTACCACACAACGAAGATGAATTTGATACGAATATCGAAACTGGAGACGAAACGCTCGATAACCTTGATTTGAGCGATTTAGGATTAGATGGAGATCTTGGATCTGACTTTGGACTAGATGGAAGCACCGAATCTGATTTTGGAAGCGACTTTGGTGATGACCTAAACTTAGATACTGCAATTGGCGGGGACATTCCTGATTTAGACTTTCCTGAAACAGACACAACTCTTGGCGATGGAATGGATTTTGGTGATGATGAGTTTGCACTACCAACTGTTCCAACCCCAGAAGAATTAAAGAAAACTGCTACAGAAGCAAAGCAGGGCGTAGAGTTCGACGAAAACTTTTCGGTTGGAGAACAAGTAAAAAAACAACCAAGAAAACCTGCACAGCCGATTAACCCTAACGAGTTTACTGACGAAGAATATAAACGCTTTATATATAACCTCAACGCATATCCACTTAACTTGCGTATTGCCATCGAAGAACTTATCGTAAAAAATGAGTTTACTGACGATGTAGTAAGTGCATTAATTCGTCGCATAATAAAAAAAGCAACTCCACGACAAATTGCTTCTGAAGTCGGTAAACTCATAGATAAACCAATTTCTGTACCACGAGACTTCGAAAAGCGTACCGCAGAACAATATGAACTATATAAACAATCTGTTGAATACCAAATAAAAAACCGCGTACTACCTGCATTTTTTATGACTATTGCTGCAGGTATTGTAGGCTATATTTTATTCTTTGTAGGAATGCGTTTTGTGTACGAGCCTATTCATGCGCATATACTCTATAGCCAAGGCTACGACTTACTCGAATTAGAATCCTACCCACAAGCTGAGCAAAAATTTGACCAAGCATACGAAAAACGTCCAATGAAAAACTGGTTCTTTACCTATGCAGCTGGTTACCGAGAAAAAAAACAGTTTGAGAGAGCTCGTCAAGTTTATGAGTTTGGTTTGCGTGTTTTTAATAACGACAAACAAATTGCAACAGAATATGCACGTATGGAAACACTCGATCTTGCAAACTACGAACGTTCAGAAGAAATAGTTCGCCGCCATATACTAGACTTTCATATTAATGATCCCGAAGGATTACTCTTACTAGGAGATATCTACCTTGAATGGGCAACAGAAAAGGATTCAGCAAAATTTGAAGATGCACGCTCACAATATGCAACTCTGATTGAATTATATGGCGCAAAAGACATTTACCTATCTCGTATGCTGCGTTACTTTATTCGAACAGATAATTTGCGCGAAGTTTTACCACTAAACGACCATTTCTTTAATCAAAAAGATGCTCTATCTCCAGAAGATATAATTGAACTAAGCGGCTACTTACTCGAAAAGCAGTTTGGCTATCTTAGTCCAACAGATGAATATTTACGCACATATATAGAAGATGTATATGATCTATTAAATAGAGCACTTGATGAAGCAGATACTCATCCAGAAGCCTATTACAATATGAGTAAGTACTTCTTATATACAAACAATAGAACTGCTGCAAAAGATTATCTAAATGGAACTCTTATAGCTTTTGATATGTACGAAGAAAACCGTACAAGAAAACTTATCTCTAAAAATATAGATTCTTATCGATTACTTGGAAATCTCTTTGGAGATGAAGAAGAATACTTACGTGCAGAAGAGTTGTATACACAAGCAATCGATATGTACGAAAGAGAAAAAGATGTTTCATCTTTAAAGCCAAACGAAATATACGGAAAACTCTACGAAGATATGGGTAACATAAACTACTTCATTTCTGGTGATTTAGAAATGGCTTATATTGATTATAATAAGGCTATTACCGAGTTAAATGACACGCCAACAATACGTTATAAACTAGGGTATATTGAATATGCAAACGGAAACTATCTTGATGCACTCAATACCTTTATTAAAACATCTACTGAAGCACCAGAGGATACAAACCTTTTACTTGCAATGGGTAATGTTCTTGCTCTGAGAGGTGATTATTTTGCTTCTCAAGCTTATTACGACATGCTCCTTACTAACCTTGAAACAGAAAGAGCACAACGAGGCGTTCTAGTTCCACAAATAGAAACAGAAGATGGAGAATTTGTAAGCATTTATATGTGGGCTGCTAACAATTCAGCTGTTACACTATACCGCCTTGCACAACAAACCGGTAATAGTGCAATGAATGCAAAAGCTATGGTCCAATTCTCTGAATCAAGTAGAGCTTGGGATGCCTTAACTCGTAACCCAGAGACACTTGTCCGACTCGATGGAACAAATCTTGCTGCAGAAAATTTACGTTATGTAATCTACCCTCGCCCTGATTTTGAGCCAGAAATATATACAACTGTAAATCGCACACTGTTTGGCGAAGAACACCTTATTCAAAGTTCTGTCCGCTAAATAAAAAACCCCGCTAATTCTATTTAATTAACGGGGTCAGTATAATACACGATATCAAATATTCAAACTATAAAAAAAAATATAAACGCTAAACTATATCTTTTATTGTTCAACCTCAGAAGCTTTTAAAAGCTCTTCTTTTGCTGTTAGACACAGTGCATCAATCATTTCGTCAAGGGCGCCTTGCATAATCATCTCGAGCTTGTACAAAGTTAGGTTAATGCGATGGTCAGTAAGACGGTTTTGTGGAAAATTGTACGTTCGAATACGTTCCGACCTATCTCCCGATCCAACCATGCTTTTACGAGCTGCAGCTCTCTCTGCATTTTTCTTTGATTCTTCTAGCTCAAAAAGACGTGCACGTAAAACACGCATTGCCTTTGCCTTATTTTTAATTTGACTCTTCTCATCCTGCTGAATTACAACCAAACCGGTCGGAATGTGTGTAAGCCGAACAGCTGAGTCTGTTGTATTAACACACTGACCACCTGGACCACCAGCGCGCATAACATCAACACGCAAATCACTATCTTTTATTTCTATTTCTGTTTCTTCTGCTTCTGGTAAAACAGCTACGGTTACCGCACTTGTGTGCACGCGCCCTTGCGCCTCAGTTGCAGGAACGCGTTGAACACGGTGAACTCCACCTTCATAGCGTAAACTACCAAAAACATATTTACCACTGATAGAAAATGAAACTTCCTTAAAACCACCAAGCTCTGTTTCATTCACACTAATTAGCTCGTACTTCCAGCCCTTTACTTCTGCATAGCGAGTATACATACGGTATAAATCAGCAGCAAATAAGGCCGCCTCATCTCCACCCGCGCCACCGCGAATTTCCATAATAATGTTTTTTTCTTCCAAAGGATCTGGTGGAATTAAAAGCATTTTTATTTTTTCTTCTAATAGCGGAAGAGCCTCTTCTAAGGCATTTAATTCTTCTCGAGCCATTTCCTTTAAGTCATGATCGTCCTCTTGGGTTATCATGAGTTTTGAATCTTCAATGCCTTTGATAAGTGTTTTATATTCAGAATAAGCTTCCATAACATTAGATAAGTATGAATGCTCACGCATTGTTTCTTTATATGATTTAGGATCTTTTACTAAATCAGGATCTTGAATTTTTTCTTCTACGACGACAAAGCGTTCTGCCATTTTTTCTAATCTATTAATCATATATATAGTATATCAATTATTCAAATAAACTGCAATTACTGTGTGGCTCTTGTAAAAACTTAAGTTACATTGTATATTCTACTTATGGCTGAAAAGCACTTTACCGTCCTCGATTTATTGGATTTAGACATTAAAGGACAGAATTCTCTTGGGTTAACCTGTATAGCCGGACGAAAAGGTTTAGTTCGCGATATTAAAGTACCTGACCTAAACCGTCCTGGACTTGCGCTTTGCGGCTTTTTTGATTCTTTTGCCCATGAACGAGTACAGGTTTTTGGAAAGGGTGAAGTATCTTACATAGAAAAATTATTAGAAGAAAAGAATATAGAAACCCTCGAAAAGTTTTTTACTTACGAGCCTCCCTGTTGTATTTTTACTCGAAACTTACAGCCACCGCGTATATTTATGGATCTAGCAGAGAAATCAAATACAGCATTACTTATTACAAAACACGAATCTACTGAGCTTACCCGCCGTGTATTACGTATATTTTCTGCACTCTTTGCTCCTCATAAGGCAATTCATGGTGTATTAGTGGAAGTATTTGGTTTAGGTATCTTTATTATGGGTGAGTCTGGTGTTGGAAAGAGTGAAACAGCTCTAGAACTTATAGAACGCGGGCACCGCCTTGTTGCAGACGATATTGTTGAAATGCGTTGTGTAAATGGAGAAACAATACTCGGACAAGGTCATAATAAAATGATTGGCCACCACATGGAAATTCGCGGACTTGGAATTATTAACATAGGACAACTCTATGGAATCCACGCAATTCGCGAACAAAAAGAAGTACAAATTGTGGTAAAATTAGAGCAGTGGAACAATCAAAAAATTTATGATAGACTCGGGACTGATACAATGACTATGGATATTCTTGGAGTAAAAGTTCCTTTGCTCGAAATACCTGTAAAACCAGGCCGAAACATTCCCATTATTATTGAAACAGCTGCCATGAATGAACGTGCAAAGACAATGGGCTTTTTCTCTGCACACGATTTTAACAAAAATGTACTCAAATGGATAGAGATTGACGCTGCACAAACAGCATATTATAGCACCGATGATTCATACTAAGAGGAAGAGTAATGATTGAGAAAACACTAGTTGTACCAAACAGAGCAGGAATTCATGCCAGACCGGCAGCATTAATCGCACAAGC
>CAYJNB010000116.1:0-6739 GCA_964371205.1 uncultured Treponemataceae bacterium | reverse complement strand
TAGTGGACTTTCCTACATTTGGAAGTCCTACAATACCACAGTTAATAGCCATACCAATATTATAGCGAATTTATGTGATAGGCTCAAGGGAGTGGGATTATAATAATGTTTCGTAATTTTGTTTACCATAAAAAAATCTTAACACAAAAACAGTTTTTATTTTTTCATCTATTTTGTAAATCATTATGTGTTTTTTTATTACAGCTCGACGATATCCAAGTGATTGAAGTCGAGTGTTTTGGCAAATACTGTACATTAATGGATTTTCTTCAATGTTTGAAAAACATTTTTCGACATCATCTAATAAAGCAGTTGCGGCAGTTGGATTTTTGAGAGTATCGGTAATGTAAAGAACAATGTCATTTAAATCTGAATTTGCAAGTGAAGTTATTTTTATTTTATACATTGAATTTAGTTCGTATGTTTGCTAAAGATTCTCTTGCATCAAGGGTATTTCCATTTTGAATATCTTTTTCAGAGTCTTCCAGTTTCATATATATATCTTGCATAAGTAATTTTTCTTCATACGTTTTTATGCTCATGATTACCATATCTCCATATCCATTTTTTGTAATAAAGATAGGTTCTATTGTTTCATTACACAATGCCGAAATATGAGCTGTGTTCTTTAGTTCTTTAATCGGAATAATTTGTGGCATGGTATCTCCTTGTTTTTATATTACCATAATTATACCATAATTACAAGATTTAAAATAAAAACACCAACAACGTAAATCCTTGGTATTTATGTTGTCGGTATTTAATTTTAAGAGATTTTTATTTGTAGTTATTTCCTAATGAGTTTGCAACCATAATGGCACCGTATACGTCATCTTCGGTAACTGGGAATGGCATATTGTGAATTGTTTCTCCTGGAACGGCAGTAGCTTTTGCTACAGCGCGGATTTTATCTTCGGTAATATCTTTTACGCCTAATTCTTCGAGTGTAACAGGTAAGCCGACCGAAATACAGAAGGCAATTACTTCTTCAATTTCTTCAGTTGGAGCATTTTCGAGTACGAGTTGTGCAATAGTACCAAAGGCAACTTTTTCGCCATGATACATATGATGGCACTCTTCGAGAACGGTCAAGCCGTTATGAATAGCATGTGCTGCAGCAAGACCGGCACTTTCAAAACCCATTCCACTCAAGAGTGTATTTGCTTCAATAATTGCTTCAAGAGACTTTGTTACAGCCTTATTGTCAGCTGCAAGTTTTGCTTTGTATCCTTCGCTAAGCAGTGTATCGTAACAAAGTTCTGCCAAAGCTTGAGCTGCCTTTGTAGTAGTTCCTCCTGCGCAAGAGGTTGCGTTTGAGGCTAAACACGAGCGTGCTTCAAAGTAGGTTGCTAATGCATCACCCATACCTGCAACAAGCAAGCGGCTTGGCGCTTTTGCAATTATGTCGGTATCAACTAAAACAACATTTGGGTTTTGCTTTAAAAATAGATATTCTTCAAAAATACCCTCATCAGAATAAATAACCGAAAGTGCACTACACGGCGCATCAGTCGAAGCAATCGTTGGAACTATAACAACTGGAACCTCAAGATAATAACTTACAGCCTTAGCTGTATCGTGTGTTTTACCGCCACCAATACCAACAATAACAGTAATTCCTTGCTCTTTGCATAAGGCAACTAAGCGATTGATCTCGTTCTTTGAACATTCTCTATTAAATGCCTCATACACTATCGTAGCATCTGAATCTTTAAAACTTGCATCCAAAAGCGATTTACTTCGTTTTAAGCCAGATTCAGTAATTAAACATAAAGCCTTTTTTCCTAAAGGTGCAACATACTTTGCTAAATCTTCTAAAACTTTTGCTCCCTGCACATATTTTCCAGGGGCTATTAATACTTGTGCCATGTTATACTCCATAATATAGTTAATGTACATTTATATAGTAAGAATCTTTCTAAAAAAAGTCAATATTTTTTTATCTATAAAATAGTATTGACTTTAAAAAAATAGTACTATTACACTCCTAAATCATCAAATAAGAAGACTTGTAAAATAGACCAGTACTTTGACAAAAAAACAATTTTTAATTATAGTACGTGCAAGGAGACCTTATGAAAAAAGTAATACTATTATTAGTTGTTTGTATCGCACTGTTCGCCTCATGCGAAAAGAAAAGTGAGCTCGAAAAGGCGCAAGATAAAATGGAAAAAGGCTTAAAAGATGCCGGTAAGGATCTCGAAAAAGCTGGTAAAGAACTAGGCGACCTTTTTAAGAAATAATTCTTTTAAAAACTATATAAAGTAGCGTAAAATCTTTTACAACCACTGTTTTTCTGTTTTCATCCTTTTTCAACCCTTGCAAAGTAGGGGGAAAACGACTATACTAATTGCATGGAAGTAAGAGTACGTTATGCACCGTCTCCGACGGGTATGCAACACATTGGCGGGGTTAGAACCGCTCTTTTTAATTATTTATTTGCGCGCGCAAATGGAGGAAAATTCCTTTTGCGTTTGGAAGATACTGACCGCACTCGTTTTGGCGAAGAATATGTGCAAAACTTATTCGATACGCTCGAATGGATGGGTATTGAATGGGACGAAGGACCAGATAAGGATGGCCCTTATGGTCCGTATGTGCAGTCAGAACGTTTTGACTTATATAAAAAACATGCCGAAGAATTAGTGGCAAAAGACAAGGCATATCCTTGTTTTTGTGACTCAGCTCGTTTGGAGCGTATTCGCACTATTCAAACTCAAAATAAAATGGCACCTGGTTATGACCGTAATTGCCGTCACTTAACAAAAGAAGAAGTGCAAGAAAAACTCGATGCAGGTGTTCCGCACGTTATCCGTTTAAAAATTCCGCTAGAAGATAAAACCGTATTTACCGATGCACTTTTAGGAGACATCGAATGGAAAAACGAAGATATTAGTCCGGACCCAGTATTGCTCAAGTCAGATGGGTTTCCAACCTATCACTTGGCAAACGTTGTAGATGACCATTTTATGAAGATATCGCATGTTATGCGCGCTCAAGAGTGGATTCCATCAACGCCGCTCCACGTGCTTATGTACAATGCCTTTGGCTGGGAGCACCCAACATTCTGTCACTTACCAATGGTTATGGGGCAAGATGGACAAAAGCTCTCTAAACGCCACGGTGCAACAAGTGTGAACGAGTTCCGCGCAAATGGTTATATCCCAGAAGCATTAGTAAACTACGTTGCAATGCTCGGCTGTTCCTACGAAGAAGGGCGCGACATATTCCCGCTTGCAGACTTTGAAAAATTATTTAAAATCGAAAAATTGAATAAAGCTCCTGCTGTTTTTGACTATAAAAAACTCGAATGGTTTAATGGTCAATATGCACGCCTTATGAGCGACGAAGAATTGTACGCAGCAATTATTCCGTTTATCTTAAAAGGTGAATATTTAGGCGCAAACGATGCTGATTCAGTGAGTGCAGAACATAAGGCAATCATAATGAATGTGATTCCACTTATTAAAGAGCGTCTACACTTTTTATCCGATGCTCAAGAAATTGTTCGTTTCTTATTTGTTGAACCAAGTGGTTTAGACGCAGAGAGTCTTGTACCAAAAAAGATAGATGCAGAAAAAACAAAAGAAGTACTTACGGCGGCAATTGATTACGTGCTTGCTATGGATTCAAAGTCTGATGAGGAACTAGAATCTATGGCAAAAGCTGAGGCAGAACGCATGGGTATTAAACTTGGAGAATTCTTTATGCCTATTCGTATTGCTGTTACCGGAAGCAGAATTAGCCCTCCATTGGTTGGCTCCATTCGCATTTTGGGTACACAAATTGCAGTAGAACGCATTAAAAAAGCGATTGCTATTTTGTAAACTCAAGTTTGCACTATATTTTTCTATTAGAATCATAGAAAAAAGATATTTTTTAAAAAAGTAGTAAGGATAACCCAATGAAACACACACGATCAATTTTTTCACTTTGCATAATTACTTGTTTAAGCTTGTTTGTTATTTTACAAACAGGTTGTGCTTCACTGGGTATGCAAAGAGAGCCTTCTGTGCTTATTGAGCGCGAAGAACCACTGTTTTGGGAATTACAAGGTGTGGACGCAAAGGGGAATCCTGCAACTGTGTATGTATTTGGTACACTAAACTTTGCCGAGCGTACTACAGGAACAAACCCTAAAACAATGGAAGTGCTTTCTGACTCAATTGTTGAGAGCTTTTTTGCAGCTGATAGGCTTGTGGCAGAGGTAAGTTCAAAAGACTTAGCTAATCTTGGTAGTGCGGTAGAAAAACAGATGATGAAAACTGTTTCTCTTGATACTAAGGTTGTAGATGTACGCACTTTTCTAGCTAATTCAGAAGTAGAAACATTAAACAAGACTCTTGGTAAATCAACTGCAGATGCTGTTTCGCTTTATGCCCCATGGGTCGTTACTTCTTTACTTGCTGAGCCCTTATACAAAAAAACAAATTACAGTCAAAATAATGGTTTGGATGCAATTTTAATTAATACAGCAACTGAACAAAATATACCTTTTGAAGGATTAGATTCTCTTTCTGATCAAATTAATCTACTTACCTATGGGACCCAAGAAGAGCAGGTTATTATGCTTAAAAACGAAATTGCAAATCTAGAAAACCCAAAAGATTTTTCTGCTAATCTTGATAGTCTGTATAAAGCATACATTTCAGATTCAGCAAAAAGAGAAGATTCCTATGCGTCAGCATTTTTGGCATATCGAGAGAAAGCTGCTAAGCAAAATGTATTGTATGAATTATACTATATTGAACTTTTAAATAAGCGTAACGAACGTTGGGCAAAAAAAATAGATGAGTTTATGGCAGAAGGTGGAACAAGTTTTGTTTTTGCTGGAGCAGAACACTTTGTAGGCACACAATCTGTATTCAGCTACATGGAAGTAAACGGTACGCTAGTTCTAAACTCTGCTACTGAACAAGTTGTCGAGTAAACAGAGCTAGAATAAGCGTAAACAGAATAAGAAAATCTTATAATTTTGTTAAACTAACAAGTGTTTTACCGTTAGCATTGTGGAGTTCAAGCATGTCTCCATTTACACTAAACTGAACAGTTTGATTAAATAGTGCAATTAAAGCTTCTTCATACACTTCTGCCTCAGGTGGAGGAAGCATCTTTGTTAGAGCATTTATTTCAATTTTTAAAGATCCATTTTCTCCTTGAGCATATGAACCCATAAAACTGTTAAAGCCTGATGTTCCTCCAAAGCTTCCATCTTTTCCAAATACAACGCTAGCACCTTTGCTAAAATCTGATGAAATGAGCTCGTTGTTATCTAAATAATATGAAACAGCCCAAGAAGTTTCTGTCAATTCCATTTGAGACTTAGGGGTGCTTGCACAGCTTGATACAATTAAAACTAAGGCAACGCAAAGTCCTGTTAATACTACTTTTTTCATTTTTTTCTCCTAATAAAAGTACATTCTATGCAACTAATATATAAGTATTCTTAGAAAAATTCAATTGATTTTTTTTAAATTTTACATTATAATGATATACAATTATATAGTGCTTTTTTTATAGATATAAATTGAAAAAATTAATTAATGGAGGACTACATGTCAACAGTACAAGCTGCGGGTTTTTCAAAAGAACTCTTAGCGTTCATTGACGAGTGGAAATCAAAACCGGGAAATCTAATAATGATTTTACATCGTGTTCAAGAAGAACAAGGTTTTATTTCCAAAGAAGCTGCACAAGCAGTTGCAGAATTAGCAGGAATTTATCTTGCACAAGTGTATGGGGTAATGTCATTTTACCACTTCTTTAAAACAGAAAAACCGGGAAAATACAAGATAAGCGTATGTCTTGGAACAGCCTGCTACCTTAAAGGTGGTCAGGATTTGATTGATGAAGCAAAAGTTCTTCTTGGACTTGGTGGAGATCAAATTACAACTGGAGACGGACTTTTTTCTGTTGAACCAGTACGCTGTATCGGCTGTTGCGGCTTAGCTCCTGTTCTTACTGTAAATAACGACGTGTATGGTAAATTGGCTAAAAACCAAATGAGCGAAATCATTACAAAATACCAACAGTTGGGTTAAATGCATTATACACTCTGTGATATGCTGGCAGATTTAACACAAAACGCTGTTGAAGCACACGCCTCAAAAATCACGGTAGAGTTTATAGAAACTGCTGCTAACATTTCTGTGTCTATAAAAGATAACGGGAAGGGCATGGATGAGCAAACACTCAAACGTGTTGTAGACCCCTTTTATACAGACGGAATAAAGCATCCCAATCGAAAAGTAGGGCTTGGAATACCGTTTTTAATGCAAACGGTAGAAGAAACTGGCGGAAGTTGGGATATACAATCTAAACCAAACGAAGGTACAACGCTTTCTATTCGGTTTAATTTAGAAAATATCGATACACCACCTATTGGCGATGTACCGGCATTTTTTCGACAAATAATGCTTTTTGCTAACAATAGCGAACTACAGATTGTGCGAAAAAAAACTGACGTACAACAAACCGTTTTGCTAGATTATGAGGTAACTCGTAGCGAATTGCTCGATGCACTCGGAGAATTAGAAACAGTGCAATCCCTTGCTATGCTGGGAGATTATTTGTCGGGGCTCGAAGAGGTGTAACCCTCTAAAAGGTCTAGCAATTTTAGCTCGACTTTTATTGAAATTAAGGAGACTGTCATGGCAAAAATGACATTAGAAGAATTGCGCAAAATGCGCGAAAACGCTAAAACAGATATTGAACGACGCGAAAACGACGGAAAAACAAT
>CAYJNB010000115.1:0-6785 GCA_964371205.1 uncultured Treponemataceae bacterium | reverse complement strand
GCAGAACAATTCTCTTTTGCAACCGGTCCGCTTGTAGCGCTCGGCTGTGTTATGATGCGCGTTTGTAACTTAGACACTTGTCCAATGGGAATTGCAACACAAAATCCTGAATTACGAAAACGATTTATCGGCAAGCCTGAGCACGTAGAAAACTTTATGCTTTTTATGGCACGCAATTTGCGCGAACACATGGCAAAACTCGGTATTCGTACGGTGAACGAATTAGTTGGTCGCTCAGACTTACTTGTACAAAGAACAGACGTAGACGCTTCTATTTCTCGTGGAATAGACTTAAGCCGCATTTTATCGAATCCGCTCATTGCAGATACCTGCGTTCACTTTGTACAAGAACATAGTTTTGATTTTGAGTTACCAAAGACCTTAGACATGAATACACTCATTCCTGCATTTGAAGATGTTTTTAACTCAGCACAAAAAAAGACAGTAGATATTAAAACTATTAACACAGACCGCAGTTTGGGAACTATTTTTGGTAGCGAAATTACTAAAAAATACGGAAACACACTCGAAGACGATACCTTCCATGTACGCTGTACCGGTAGCGGTGGCCAATCGTTCGGGGCATTTATTCCTAAGGGTTTAACACTCGAATTAGTAGGCGACTGTAATGACTACCTCGGAAAGGGACTTTCCGGTGGCGAAATTGTTGTGTACCCCTCTGAGGCAAGCAAGTTTGAACGAGACGAAAATATTATAATCGGTAACGTTGCTCTGTATGGTGCAACCGGCGGTAAGACATTTATTAGCGGTGTAGCCGGTGAGCGTTTTGCCGTTAGAAACTCCGGAGCAACAGCTCTTGTGGAAGGTGTTGGAGATCACGGGTGCGAATACATGACCGGCGGTACGGTTGTAGTGCTCGGTTCAACCGGAAAGAACTTTGCAGCCGGTATGTCGGGCGGCATTGCCTTTGTGTACGACGAAAAGCACGACTTTTATCGCCGCGTAAACAAGGCAATGGTTTCGCTTGAAGCAGTTGAAAATAAGGGCGATATTGACCTATTGCGCTCTCTTATTGAACAGCATGTAGAAAAGACGAACAGTCCACTTGGCAAGTCAATCTTAACCGACTTTGAAAACAGTGTATCAAAGTTTAAGAAAGTATTGCCACACGACTACGATAAGATGCTTCGCTTAATTGCAAAAATGGAAGAAAAGGGCTTGGCAGGCGAAGATGCACAAGTTGAAGCATTCTACTCATTAAAGAAGTAGTCGTAAAAATTACAACTATATAAGGATTAAGATATGGGAAAGATGACCGGTTTTTTAGATTATGTTAGAACAGTTAGTAAAGAGATAGAGCCTTTAGATAGAATTAAGAACTTTAAGGAATTTCATGTTCATATTTCTACAAAGGAGCAACAAGAGCAAGCGGCACGTTGTATGGATTGTGGCGTTCCGTTTTGTCAAAGTGGTATGCTTATTGGTGGCATGACCAGTGGATGTCCGCTTAATAACCTGGTACCTGAATGGAACGATTTAGTGTATCAGGGGCGATGGGATCTTGCTGTGCGCCGCCTTATGGTTACCAACCGCTTCCCGGAGTTTACCTCTCGGGTGTGTCCCGCTCTGTGCGAGGCTGCTTGTACCTGTGGTATGAGTAGCGGAGACTCAGTCACTGTAAAAGAAAACGAATATGCCATTATTGAGCGCGCGTGGGAAGAAGGCCTGTTTGTGCCAACTCCACCGCCAACCAGAACAGGTAAAAAAGTTGCCGTTGTTGGTTCGGGGCCGAGCGGACTTTCTGTTGCAGAATGGCTTAACAAGCGTGGACATAATGTTACCGTTTTTGAGCGCTCAGATAGAGTGGGTGGACTTTTAATGTATGGAATCCCCAACATGAAGATGGAAAAACACGTTATGACTCGTCGTGTAGACTTAATGAAAGCCGAAGGGGTAGAATTTATAACAAGCTGTAATATTGGCAAAGACAAAAAATCAGAAGAGTTACTTGCAGAATTTGATGCGGTTGTTCTCTGCTGTGGTGCTTCAAATCCACGCGATATTAAGGCTCCTGGTAGAGAGGGTAAGGGCATCTACTTTGCCGTAGATTACCTAAGCCGCCTTACAAAAAGCTTACTCGACAGCAACTTGCAAGACGGTAAAGCAATCGATGCTAAGGGCAAAAATGTCTTAGTAATCGGTGGTGGCGATACCGGTAATGACTGTGTCGGCAGCGCTATTCGACAAGGTTGTAAGTCGGTAACGCAGCTCGAAATGATGCCAAAACCACCAACAGAGCGAGCAGAGAATAACCCCTGGCCACAGTGGCCAAAGGTGCTCAAAACTGACTACGGTCAAAACGAATCAATAGCGGTTTTTGGACAAGATCCACGCATCTATCAAACAACTGTAAAAGAGTTTGACCTTGATAAAGATGGAAACCTTAAAGGTGTACTCGTAAGCAAGCTTACCAGTCAAATGGACGAGGCTACCGGCCGTATGATCATGGCACCAAGTGGTGAAGAGTTTTATGTTGACGCAGAAATTGTGCTCATTGCCGCAGGGTTCCTCGGTGCAGAAAACTACATTGCAGAATCCTTTAACGTCGAACTTGATGCACGCACTAACATTGCAACACAAAACTTTAAGACAAACCGCGAAAAAGTTTTTGCTGCCGGAGACGTACGCCGTGGACAAAGTCTTGTAGTATGGGCCCTCCGTGAAGGAAAAGATGTTGCCCGCGAAGTAGATACCTTTTTAATGGGTTACAGCAATCTGTAGGGTATAGAATTTGATTAGCTTGTAACTGTTGAAGTGTAAAAAAATATGTGGTATATTTCTTATGCAAAGAAACACTACAAACTAATTGAATTTGAGGTAAAAAAGATATGTGTGGAATAACCGGTTATATTGGTAGCAAAAAAGCAGTTCCGATTTTATTGGAAGGATTACAAAAATTAGAATATAGAGGTTATGACTCTGCCGGTGTTGCAGTATATAACGATGGCGAAATACATGTAGTAAAGCAAAAAGGTCGCATTAGTGAGCTTGAAGCAGAGCTTGCTAAACAACCTTTGAGTGGAACTATTGGTATTGGGCATACCCGCTGGGCAACTCACGGTGAGCCTTCGCAAGTTAATTCGCATCCACACATGGGTAGTAACAGTAGGATTGCCCTCGTACATAATGGCATAATCGAAAACTATGCAACTATAAAGAGTCACCTTGAGTCTTTGGGTATTAGTTTTGCCTCAGATACCGATACCGAAGTTGCAGCCCAACTTGCAGAGCACTATTATGATGGCGATTTATTCGAGACAGTAGTAAAAGTCTTGCACGAGGTTCGCGGCTCGTATGCTCTCGGTTTTATGTGTATCGATCATCCTGATACACTCATTGCGGTAAAAAAGAATAACCCACTTATTGTTGGTGTATCAGAGCATGGTTCATTTATTGCCTCAGATATTCCGGCTCTCTTAAAATATACAAATAAGGTGTACTACCTCGATGATGACGAAATTGCGGTGTTAAAAAGCGATGGCGTGCAATTCTTCAATGCAAATAAAGAACCTATCGAAAAAAAACTCGAAGTAATTTCGTGGACGGGCGAGGCTGCAGAGAAGGGTGGTTACCAACACTTTATGCTCAAAGAAATTATGGAGCAACCTGCAGTATTAAAAAGTACTATCCAATCCTTGCTGACAAAGGACAACTTTGCAAGTGGGACAGACTTAGATAATATCAATATTAGCGACTACGAGCGCGTGTGCATAATCGGCTGTGGCTCTGCGTATAATGTAGCCATGAGTGCCAAGTACATTTTTGAGTCCCTTTGCAGGCTACCGGTAGATGTAGACCTCGCAAGTGAATTCCGCTACCGCGATCCGCTCATAAACGAAAAAACACTCGTCTTACTTATTAGCCAATCGGGTGAAACAGCCGACACCATTGCTGCCATGCGCGAGGCAAAACGCAAAGGTAGCAAAACGCTTTCTATAGTGAACGTACTCGGCAGCACTATTGCTAAAGAATCAGATTTTACGCTCTATACACTTGCAGGGCCCGAAATTGCTGTTGCAACAACCAAGGCATTGTCGACACAACTTGCTGTAGTGTATGCAATTGCAATCAAGTTTGCTGCGCAATTGAGCCTCATTAACGAATCAGAGCGCACACAGCTTATTGCAGAGGTGCACGCAATTCCCGAAAAAGTAGAGGGTTTGCTTGAAGACCGTGAATCAATTGAACGATTCGCTAGTACCTGTATTGGTTATAATAGCATTTTCTTTATTGGAAGAAATATTGACTATGCTGTTTCGCTCGAAGGTTCACTAAAACTAAAAGAAATCTCCTACATTCATAGCGAAGCCTACGCCGGAGGGGAACTCAAGCACGGAACTATCTCGCTTATTGAAGACAATACGCTGGTAGTTTCAATTTCTACAAACGAGACATTAGCAGAAAAAATAAACAGCAATATTGTGCAAGTGCTAAGCCGTGGCGCAAAGGTACTGCAAATTGGAAATACACAAGGTGTTGTTCACGAAAAAGCAACCGATTGTAAAATTCCAAGTATTCATAATTACTTCTCTCCCTCGCTCTCTGTGGTAGTGTTGCAATTATTCAGCTACTACGTTGCAGCAAACAAGGGCTTAGATATAGACAAACCGCGAAACCTCGCAAAAAGTGTAACAGTAGAATAGTGTTACAGCAGAATGACTAGTTTTACACCAGAATAAGGAAAGATAATGACAAGTACGGTAAAAGAAGTATTAGATTTTGTACATGAACAGGATGTAAAGTTTATACGCCTTGCATTTTGCGATTTATTTGGAAGGCAAAAAAACGTTTCAATTATGCCAAGTGAATTAGAGCGTGCCTTTGAATCAGGTATTTCTTTTGACGGAAGTGCTGTACCCGGTTTTTCCGGCGTTGTGGATTCGGATTTATTTTTGTTTCCCGAAGCACACACACTTTCAATCCTTCCGTGGCGCCCACAACAGGGTAGAGTAGTTCGTTTTTATTGTACTATTAAGCGCCCAGATGGAACATCTTACGAGGGCGATACACGCAATATCTTACAAACGGTTATAAATTCAGCAGAACAGAAAGGGTATTCATGCAATATGGGCGCTGAATGCGAGTTTTACTTGTTTAAAACCGGAGAAGATGGGCAGCCTCTGCACCAACCCTTTGATTTTGGCGGTTATATGGACATTGCGCCACTTGACCGTGGAGAAAATGTACGCCGCGAAATTTGTCTTTGTCTTGAAGAAATGGGAATCCGCCCTGAAGCCTCGCATCATGAACAAGGTCCGGGCCAAAACGAAATTGACTTTACCTTCTCTGATGCAATTACGGCTGCAGATAACTTATTTACTTTTAAAACAGTTGTACGAACCATTTCTGCACGAAATGGATTGTTTGCCTCATTTATGCCAAAGCCCATTTTAGACAAGAGCGGGAGTGGCATGCACTTAAATATCTCTCTCAAAAAAGATGGTAAAGATATTTTCGAAAACTGTAGTACCGAACTTTCTTCTGATGCTGGACACTTTATTGCCGGTATCCTCGACAAAACGCCTGAGATTACCGCCTTTTTAAACCCTATAACAAACTCCTATGAACGTTTTGGAGCATTCGAAGCTCCTAAGTATGTTTCATGGTCGCATCAAAACCGCTCTCAGTTAGTACGCATACCGGCAGCAAATAGCAAAAGTGCTCGTATGGAATTACGCTCTCCGGACTCGGCAGCTAACCCATATCTTGCTTTTGCCTTAACACTTGCAGCAGGTATAGATGGTATAGAGAAAAAATTACCACTTCCTAAAGAAGTTACTATAGACTTGTACAACGCGGACAAGGCAAGTGTTGCAAATTTAAAACAACTACCCTCATCTCTTGCTGCTGCATTAAAAGAAGCACAGAATTCTGCCTTTGTTAAAACGGTAATTGCTCAAGACGTGTTAGACAAGTTTATTGCGTATAAAGAAAAAGAAGTTGAGAATTGCTTAAAAGCACCTGATAAGCAAACTTTCTATAACCAACGCTATTTTCCGATTGTATAGATTGTAGTAGAAATAACAGGATATATCAGGATAGATGGAAAGTGTACTCATAGTTTCAGAATCATCAAAAATCACCTCATTTGTACAAGAGTTGCTACACAGTGCAGGATTAAATAAAATCTCTGTTGCTGTTACTGCTGATTCTGCTCGTAGACTCACCATAGACCTAGATTACGACATGTACATAGTTGATACGCCTCTTTCAGAAGAGAACGGGGAGCTTCTTTGCCAATCGCTTGCAGAAAAAAACACCTCGCAAATACTTATGCTTGTTCCTTCAGAGTTTTATGGCGAAATGTCAGAAAAAGTGGAATTGTACGGCGTAATTACTGTGCCAAAACCACTGGACCGCACCACATTGTGGACGTCCGTAAAAGTAGCTCAGGCAATGTTTCACAAAATGAGACTTATGCAAAAAGAAAACAACTCCTTGCAAAACAAAATCGAAGAAATCCGCATCGTTGACCGCGCAAAGTGTATTCTTATTGCAGATTACTCCTTAAACGAACAAGATGCTCACAAGTTTATTGAACAACAAGCTATGAACCTGCGCAAAACCCGCCGCGAAGTTGCCGAAGAAATAATTAGTAATAAAAAGTAAAACCTCAAAACTACCCCCTCTTGCAAAACTATAATAGTCGTGGTACATTAAAAAACCGCCAGTAAGCGGAGACCTTACTGACGGAGTACAGTGTTAATTGTAATGAGCTATGCTAAGTTGGGCTATTTAACACTGTACAATATATCTGCATAAGT
>CAYJNB010000114.1:0-6802 GCA_964371205.1 uncultured Treponemataceae bacterium | reverse complement strand
ACAGCTTATAAAAAGAAAGAAGATACACATAAAATGGCAGAAGCTAACAAAGCATTTGCTCATTATCGTTGGTAGGAACTATGCAAAATCAGCCAAAAGAAGCAGTTCGTTTATTAAAGCGAACTGTAACCTGCGGCCAGTTGCGTTCATCTGATATAGGAAAGACTGTTGTGCTCAATGGGTGGATTCACCGTAAACGTGAGCATGGCGGGATTTCCTTTATTAATTTACGGGACCGTGCCGGAATTACACAAGTTGTAATAGACTCAGATTCTCCACAAGAGATTATTGACCTTGCAGATTCACTTAGAATGGAATTCTGTCTTGGTATAGAAGGTGTTGTAAGGGCTCGCCCAGACACAATGATTAACAAAGATATGGATACCGGCGAGGTTGAAGTAGTTGTTAAAAAGTTAGAAATATTTTCTAAGAGCGAAGTACTTCCATTCATGATTGATGAAGTAAATAAGGATGGATCTCCAGTTGTCCCTAACGAAGACTTGCGCTTAAAGTTTAGATATCTTGATTTGCGTACAGCACGCATGCAAAAGGCAATAGCTTTACGCAATAAAGTAACACTTACAGTACGCAATTACTTAAGTGATCAAGGGTTTTACGAAATTGAGACTCCAACCTTTATTAAGTCTACTCCAGAGGGAGCGCGTGACTATTTAGTTCCATCTCGCTTATATCCTGGGCAGTTTTATGCTTTGCCACAATCTCCGCAGTTATACAAGCAGATTTTGATGGTATCGGGTTTTGATAAATACTTCCAAATTGCTCGCTGTTATCGTGATGAAGATGCCCGTGGTGACCGCCAGCCAGAGTTTACTCAAATAGATATGGAAATGAGCTTTGTTGAACGCGATGATGTTCTGTCTCTTACAGAAGGGATGATGGGACGAATCTTTAAAGATGGACTTGACGTAACGCTTCC
Source organism: uncultured Treponemataceae bacterium (assembly GCA_964371205.1). GTDB lineage: Bacteria > Spirochaetota > Spirochaetia > Treponematales > Treponemataceae > CAYJNB01. The sequence continues at coordinate 5,865 of CAYJNB010000114.1, read as the reverse complement.
AACTCAATTTGATCGCATCAGCTACGATGATGCAATTGATTTATACGGTTCAGATAAGCCTGATTTACGTTTTGATATGAAGATGCAAGACGGTGCTTTTATGGCTGAATTGGGAACATTCCAAGCCTTTAAAGATGCTCTTGCATCAGGCGGAAAGGTTAAGGCTTTGGTTGTTCCTGGTGTAGCCGCAACTATGAGCCGCAAGAACATTGATGAATTAGAAGCTACTGCTAAGATTTTTAAATGCCGTGGTCTTGGTTGGATGAAGGCAACTGATAATGGTTTAGAAGGCGGTATCTCAAAGTTTTTTGAGGGTAAGTCAGCTGACATTTGTGATACGCTTGGGGCAAAACCTGGAGACCTACTTCTTTTTGTTGCAGATGCAAGTACAAAAATTGCTTGTGCTTCTCTGGGAGCTGTGCGTTCTAAACTTGGTAAAGATTTAGGGCTTTGCGATCCAAATAAGTTTTCTTTTGTGTGGATTGTTGATTTTCCATTATTTGAATACAACGAAGAAGAGCAAAAATGGGATGCTGCTCACCACATGTTCAGTATGCCACAAATACAGTATCATGAAACGCTCGAAAGCGATCCAGGTAGTGTTAAAGGCGATTTATACGATCTTGTTCTTAATGGCTACGAGTTAGCATCAGGTTCGATTCGTATTCATAACCCAGAGTTACAAAATCGTGTCTTTGGTGTTGTTGGTTTTGATCCAGTTGAAGCAGAAAAGAAATTTGGCTTCTTAACAGAGTCTTTCAAATATGGGGCCCCTCCACATGGTGGAATAGCTCCTGGTCTTGATCGCTTAGTTATGCTTATGTGCGGAGAGACATCTATTAAAGAAGTAATAGCATTTCCAAAAAATAGCTTTGCTCAAAGTCCAATGGATGAATGCCCTGGTGAGGTCGATCAAAAACAACTCGATGAGCTTCATCTTATAATTAAGAAATAGTATATAAATGAAGAATAGCCGACTTTTGCTTAAGAGATTTCTCAATGCCTGCAAGGTCGGCTTTTTTTTGTCTGCAATAACTTGTTTAACTTCTACTTGCTCTGTCGCTGCTCCTGCAGCAAAGACAGGATTAGCTTTGGGGACTGTATGTTCAGTTAACGCTTACGAAGATGGGTCAACAGAACTTTATTCTGAAATTTTTTCTGCTCTTGAAGATATTGAACAAAAAATGAGCCTAACTATAATAGACTCAGAAATAAATTCGGTAAATGCGCACTCAGGTATCTCTGAGGTAAAGGTTTCTAGTGAATTGTTTTACGTTGTTAGTAAAGCACTTGAATTTGCAAAATTATCAGAAGGTGCTTTTGATCCAACTATTGGTGCTATTACTTCGTTATGGAATATCGGTAAAGAAAATGAGAGAATACCTTTACCAAAAGAAATAAGTGACGCTTTGCCCCTAGTAAATTGGAAAGATGTGCTATTAGACGAAAAAGAAAAATCTATTTTTTTGCTTAAAAAAGGTATGAAACTAGATTTAGGTGGTATAGCAAAAGGGTATGCAACAGATGTAGCTGTAGAATTATTGCAAAAGTATAATGTTAAGCGTGCTATTATTGACTTTGGAGGAAATATATATGCATATGGACATAAAGATAAAAAAAGTGGAACATCTTGGACGATAGGAATAAAGAATCCATTACAAGAGAAAAGTGATTATGCTCGTTTTCCGCTCAAAGTATTTGCAAACGACAAGGCAGTTGTTACTTCTGGGCCATATGAACGCTTTTTTGAGCAAAACGGCCTTCAGTATCATCATATACTTAATCCGAAAACGGGATATCCTACAGAAAACGACATAGCCTCAGTTACTATACTTTCTGACAGTGCATTGATAGCAGATGCATTTTCTACAGCATGTTTTGTATTAGGGAAAGAAAGAGCCATAACTTTTTTTGAAAAAGAAGTAGAAAGTGAAATAATAATAATTGATACTAAAAAAAATATATATCTTACAAGTAATCCAGCTGATACAGAGTTAATGGATAGTAGCTTTACTATAAAGAACTCTATACCGGCAGGGGATAATTAGGAAGATTATTCAAATTAGGAGAAATAAATGACTATAAATGAAATTGGCTTTTTAGCAGTAGTTTTTTTTGCAAACACAATTGAGGCTATTACAGGTTTTGCAGGAACGATGTTAGCCATGCCTGCCTCAATGAAACTATTAGGCGTTAATGAAGCTAAAATAATACTTAATGTTATTGCAATATTATTGAGTACATCTCTCACTATAAAAAATCATAAACACACTGATAAGAAAGAAGTATTAAAAATTAGTGCTCTAATGGGAGTTGGAATTGTTATAGGTATATACCTCTTCTCAATAATCCCGGCAACGCAATTAATGTTATTATACGGACTTTTTATAATAGCTATTGCAATAAGAGGTCTTTTATCTAAAAAAGAAATTAATTTTTCTGGCTTGCTTTTAATACTTATAGTTCTTGCGGCAGGTGTAATTCATGGTATGTTTTTATCAGGAGGAGCCTTGTTAGTATTTTATGCAATATCTGTTTTACGTAAGAAAGAAGTTATACGAGCAACTCTTTCCCCTGTTTGGTTAATATTAAATATGGGTATTCTGATTCAAGACATTGTGCGCGGTAATATTACATCAGAAATATTGATTCTTTCTGCTTGCACTCTTCCTCTTTTGGCAGGCGCGCTAATTTTAGGGAATTATTTACATCACAAGATAAAACAAGAAATTTTTATTAAGATAACATATGTGCTTCTGATAGTTTCAGGTGTGTTGTTAATTTTTTAAGTGTTTTCGAAAATGCATCTATTTTTTACGAAAAAAGTTATAAATTTAGAGAAAAGTCCTCTTTTTAGATAAAATTTCGCATTGTCAATTTAAGAATACTACTATAAAATGTGGAAATACTAGGTTGCTGCTATGAAACTTAGTAAAAAAACAAAAAAGAGGGAACTTATGAAAAGAAGAATTTCTTTATTGTTGGCAGGTATGATGGTTTTATCACTTCTCGTATCTTGTGCTCCAAAAGAAACAGCTGTCGTAGATGAAAATGGACCAATTAAAGTTGGTGTATTAGGTGTATTAACTGGGGACTATGCTACTCTAGGTATTAACTGTAACACATCAATGGAAATTGCACGTGAAGATATTAATGCAGCTGGTGGTGTATTAGGACGCCAAATAGAATTTGTAACTTTAGATACAACTGGTGATCCAACTGAAGCAATTGAATTAGCAAGACAACATATTGAAAACCCAGAAATTGTTGCTGTTTTAGGCCCAATTAGAGGTGGAGTAGAAGGTTATACAGCTTGTCCTGTAACAAACGAAGAAGGATTAGTAACAGTGCTTCCTATTTGTTCTGTAACAAACTTTACAGCGATGGGAGATTACGTTTTCTCAATGGCTGGACGCCAGTCATATGAAATGCCTCACCTTGCAAATGCTGTATTAAAAGATATCTTAAATACAAAAACTGCTGGTGTTATTTATAAAAATAACGAATGGGGCGTGTCATCATTAGACGCACTTAAATCTTCTTGCGAAGAAATAGGAATTGATTTAGTTACTATTGAGCCTTATGCAGAAACAGAAACAGACTTTACAACTGTTCTTACAAAAATGCGACAAACAAAACCTGAAACCATCGTAATGATTAGTGAAGCTGTAGATGGCTCAGCTATCCTTACACAAATGCAACAGCTAGGTTGGAATGATGTTCAAAAAGTTGGTGTAGGTTCAATCTACTCTGATCAAACATTATCATTTACAGCTGCAGGTGCTGCTGAAGGCCTAATAACAACAACTGCTTGTTTTATTACAGAAGAAGATCCTAAATTGTATGCTTATGCAAAAGAATTTGAAGCTCGCGAAGGATTCCCTCCTACAGTACACGGACCACTTTCTTATGACTCTGTAGTTATGCTCGCTGCTGCAATTGAAAAAGCAGGATCAACAGATCGTACTGCAATTAAAGATGCATTATTCGAACTACGTGATATCGAAGGTGTAGCTGGTACTTACACATTTACCGATATCGGTGATATTAATCGTGATTACTCAGTAATTACTGTAAAAAACAATGAATTTATTTCATATCAATAATTAGTATGAATCAGGGGTGCCCAGTTAATTTTTATTAGCATAAAGGGCCCCCTTTTTTTTAAAAAAAAGGATAGATCTGTGTATATAATACAACAGTTATTAAATGGTATTTGTCAAGGTAGTATTTATGCCTTGTTTGCGATAGGGTTTACGCTTATAGTTGGAGTTGTAGGACTTGTTACATTCGCTTTTGGCGAAACTCTGATGATTGGTGCAATGGCTGCCTATTATATGGCCTTTGCAGTAAACACAAATTTGTATTTAGTTGCACTTATTTCATTCGTTGCTTCTGCAATAGTAGGAATGTTTGTGCATAAAATTGCATATGAACGCTTTTTAGATGCTCCTAAATCCATTAGCTTGCTATGTACGATTGGGTGTAGCATGCTTATTAAGAACTTAGTTCAAATTTTTGCAGGTGTTGATACAAAACCGATGCCTCAAGTAATTATTCCAGAATACTACGAAATATTAGAAGGGGTTCGCATATCTAATATTCATATTATAATTATTGCTACAGCAATTACTTTAGCAATTGCATTATCAATTCTTCTTGGTAAAACAAGAATAGGTTTACAGTTACGTGCTGTTAGTCAAGATAGAAAAGCTTCTGCACTTGTTGGTATTAGTGTAAAAAGAGCAACACTTATTGGTAATTGTATTGGTACGGGTATCGGTGGTGTAGCAGGATTGTTAATTAGTTTGTATCTTAATACAACATCAGCAACGATGGGGGCTGTTATTGGTATTAAAGCAATTGCTTGTTGTGTGCTTGGCGTTTTAACAAATATTCCGGGTGCAGCTCTTGGTGGTCTTGTTTTAGGTATTGTAGAGAACTTGGGAATAGTAGTATTTCCTTCTACATATCGAGACTTATTCACATTTGTGTTCCTTGTTCTAGCCCTCATTATTAGACCACAAGGGTTATTTGTATGGACAAGAAAGAATAGAGGTAAAAAGGCATGATTAATATTACATATAAAAAAGTACACGACTTTTTCAAAAAACATAAACTAGCAACCGTTATAGTTTGCTTTGCAATTGCCGCGCTTCTGCCGTTGATTTTTACAACTTCTTATATGAAAGGTATCTTAACTAAGATTGTAATATATGCAGTAGCTGCAAGTGGATTAAATATTATTAATGGATATAGTGGTCAAACTAACTTAGGAATGGCTGGTTTTATGTGTGTAGGATCGTACACTGCAGCCATTTTATGTACTAAACTGGGATTTCCACCTGTAGCCTGTATCCTAGCAGGTGTAGTAGTAACTGGTTTGATTGGGTTTTTGGTATCTCTTCCCACACTTCGGTTATCTGGAACATTCTTAACAATTATTACACTGGGTTTTTCAGAGATGATTCGTCTTGTTGCAATCAATGCAACTCCGCTTACAAATGGAACTTTAGGTATCAAAGGAATTCCTTCATTAAGTATATTTGGAGTTTTGATAAAGGCTGGGGCTCCCTACTATTGGTTTGCTCTAGCAGTTTTAGCTCTAGTTCTTTTTATTCTGAACAGATTACTTCATTCGCGTGTAGGTAGGGCATGGATATCTATTAGAGAAGATCAAGATGCTTCTAGATCTCTAGGTGTAGAAATATCACACTATAAGTCTGTAAACTTTATTATTGGTGCAATGATAGGTGGTTTAGCAGGAACTATGATGTTGTTCTACTATCGATACACAGCTCCAGATAACTGGATGCTCGAAGAAGGTTTTAATGTACTTTCTATGGTAACAATTGGCGGTATGGG
>CAYJNB010000113.1:4224-6901 GCA_964371205.1 uncultured Treponemataceae bacterium | reverse complement strand
GGAACAAGTGAAACTCCACTTACAATTCCTGTAATGACACCTATTAACAGAACTGCAAAAGATTATGAATATTTTATCGCAGCAGGTTCTCCTGGTCTTGTTTGTATGAACGCAGACAAAGCAAAAGAATTAGGCATTAAAACAATGGCTGACCTTGTTGCTTACGGAGATAAAGAATCATTGAACGTAGCTGGTACAGCTGGTGGTCTATGGTTTGCTCTTGCTTCACTCTTAATCGAACCTGCTTATGGAGACTTAGGATTTACTTTCGTTTCTTTCCCTGGTTCAGGCGATGCTATTAAAGCTGTTGCTGGTGGTGTTGACGCTGATATCGTTGCAGCTTCTGCTGGTGAAGTAAAAGATTACCTTGCTTCAGGAAAACTCATTGCTCTTGCAAACATGGATAAAGGCGCATACAAAGACATTCCTTCTGTAACAGAAACAGTTCCTTCTCTTGCTCCTTACTTCCCGCTTCGCCAATGGTTAGGTTTTAAAGTTCCTGCAGATACTCCTGCTGATGTTCTTGCAACATTAACAGAAGCATTCGAAGGTGTAATGGCTCAAGATTCTATTAAAGAATTAGCAGGTGTTCAAGAAGCAGAACTTTTCGGTCTTACTGGACAAGCCGCTAAAGACATGGCTATGGGTTCAGAAAAATCCCTTTGCTGGGTTCTCTATGATTTAGGTCTTACAACATACAGTCCTGAAGAAAGAGGAATAGCACGCCCATAATCTTTGTTTTACTACTAAGATACTTATGTAGCCAAGAAGTACAGTTCCTTTTTTGGCTACATATAATTTCTCTGGGTAAAATAGAGATAATTTCTTATTCTAGCAAGAATTTTTGGAGAAAATATGGAAAAACAAGAAAAACAAACCATAAGACGATTTGATCTTGTTACAAGTATCGTTTTAATTATTGGTTCAATTTGGTTTTTATTTCAATGTAGGATACTTTTTTACAATCCGTTTGGAAAAAAAACTGTACCAGAAAAAGAAACTATAGAAATCTTAGCAAAATGGTTTCAGTCCCCTGCGCTATTTCCTGCCTTAGTTGGCATATTACTATTGGTAGCGGGTATTGCTCTTCTTATAATTGCATTAAAAGATGGAGCTCGTTTTGATTTTATTACAAAAGAAAATATTAAAAAACTGAAAAAAAACAGAGAGTTTTGCACCTTTATTATTGTTGCAGGATTACTCGCTCTATATATTTATGCTCTCATTCCTTTTTGCAGAGCCTTTTTAAATGTATTGCCTCATACCTTTCAGGGTCTTCCATTTATGGTAGCAACATTTATCTATATTGCTGCTATGGCAATAATCTTTCAAAGAGAAAGAACAAAGAAAAACATTTGTATTTCGTTCATAGTTGCCTTTGTTGCTTCTTTCGTTATTGCATACTTGTTTAACAAGGGTGCACTTATACCATTACCATAGAAGGAAAAAAAATGGATTCGATATTTAGTTTATTTCAACAATTATTTTTGATTCTGACCGATCCTGTTGTAGTTGTTATTTTATTTGCTTCCACAACACTCGGTGTAATTATAGGTGCACTACCTGGCTTAACAGCAACTATGGGTATTGCGCTTTTAACTGGTTTAACCTATAAGATTGAGCCAACGTTAGCCTTTGCGGTTCTTATGGGTATCTATGTAGGTGGTATTTATGGAGGCTCAATGTCTGCTATTCTTTTGAATATTCCAGGAACAGCCTCTGCAGCTGCCACAGCACTTGAAGGTAATATTTTTGCAAAACAAGGACGTGCAGAGCTTGCAATCAAAGTTACTCGTGCAGCTTCTGTAATTGGTACCTTTATTGGAGTATTGGCTCTTACGTTGATTGCTAAACCTATGACAGACATTGCACTCAAATTTGCTTCGGCGGAATATTTCTTGCTTGCAATATTTGGTATTCTAATGTGTGGTTCAATTGTAAAAGCTGACATTACCTTAAAAGGATGGATTGGTGGTTTGATTGGTCTTTTGGTTACTTGTATTGGATTAGATCAAATTTTAAGTGCACCACGCTTTTGGTACGGTAATATGAATCTAATGGGTGGTATTCAAATGATTCCAGCTATGATTGGTTTTTATGCAATTCCAGAAGTTATTAAGGCTTTAGCAAAGAACAATGAACCTTTAGAAGTACGAAACCTTAAAGATTCAAAACACGAAAAAATTAACTCATTTAAAATAGCATTTAAAAACTTAGGAGCTATTATTAAATCTTCGCTCGTTGGTGTTGGCGTTGGTGCTCTTCCTGGAGTTGGTGAGGATGTTGCCGCTTGGATTGCCTATGATACCGTTAAAAAAAGTAGTAAGCAAAAAGAAAAATATGGTACAGGCGATTGTTTTGAGGCCATTATTTCGCCAGAAGTAGGAAACAATGCTGCTATTGGTGGTGCAACAATTCCTCTTTTAACACTTGCTGTTCCAGGGTCGCCACCTGCAGCAATTCTCTTGGGTGCATTTATGGTTCACAATATACAGCCAGGGCCAATGCTTTTTGAAACACGACCCACATTCATTTTTGAAATTGCAGCACTTATTTTTGCAGCAACTATTGCATTATGGGTTGTAGGTATGGTTATTGCTCGTCCAATGACAAAAATCTTAAAAGTGCCTAATCAATATCTTATGCCAATTGTTTCTGTCTTGTCTGTTGTTGGTGC
>CAYJNB010000113.1:0-4124 GCA_964371205.1 uncultured Treponemataceae bacterium | reverse complement strand
ATTGTATTAGTTTTATTAAAGAATTTCTTTCCAAAGCTAATGCTCAATCCATTTTCTTATTTAAAGAAAAAATAAAGTTGCGTTGCAATTGTAAAATATTTTAGAACTGTAATCTAATAAGGATTACAAAATTAGGGACAAAAAATGAAAAAGCTATTTTTAATTAACACTATTACAAACTTTAAGGACATAATTTTTGACCTTCATGCAGTACCTTTTCAAAAAGAAAATCCAGACATTGAGATTTTTAATATTATGGACGATACCTTGTTAAAAGAAACAGTTGCAAATGGTGGTATAACATCTTCTGTAATGAGAAGAATGTATAATTACACCATGCAAGCTGTTGAATGCGGTGCAGATTGTGTTATGGGAACTTGTACTTCTGTTAACGCTGCTGCTAAATTCATTCGACCGTTAGCTCCAATTCCTGTGCTAAATATTGATGAGCCATTAGCACGTGAAGCTGTTAAGGCTGGTAAAAAAATTGGTGTTTTGGCAACACTCCCAACAAGTCCTGGTGCAATTATTCGTCTTATGGAAGATAATGCAAAAGAGCAAGGCTTAAATATTGATATTGTAACTAAGGTTGCAGAAGGTGCATTTGACGTGCTTTGTGCCGGCGATAGAGCAAAACACGACGAAATGATTAACGAAAATCTTTACAGCTTAGCAAAAGAAGTTGATGCAATCGTTTTTGCGCAAATCTCTATGTCAATGTTAAAGCATGACCCAGTTGATGTTCCTCTTTTCAAAATTGGTAAGTCTGGTTTTGAAGAAGCAAAAAAACTTATGATGGCAAAGTAAAAAAAAGAAAGGTATAACATGGCAAATAACGAAAAAATAGCAGAGCTTGAAAAAAAAGCATATGAGTTGCGCCGAACAGCGCTAACTATGATATATAAGGCAAAGTCAGGACATCCAGGTGGTTCTTTTTCTGCAGCAGAAATAATGACAGCACTTTATTTTAGTCAAATGAATGTAGATCCTAAAAACCCAAAATGGGAAGATAGAGATAGATTTGTTCTTTCTAAAGGACATGTTTGTCCTATTCTTTATTCAAGTTTGATTATGAGAGGCTTTATTGCAGAAGACGAAGTAAATAACTTGCGTAAATTTGGATCTATCTTACAAGGACACCCAGATATGAAAAAGTGTCCTGGTGTCGATATTTCTACCGGTTCTCTCGGTCAAGGTATTTCTTGTGCAGTAGGTATGGCGCTTGCAGCAAAAATGGACAAGAAAAATTACAAAACATACACACTTGTTGGAGATGGAGAAAGTAACGAAGGGCAAGTATGGGAAGCAATCCAAAGTGCAGTAAAATATAAACTAGATAATTTTGTAGTAATCCTAGACAATAATGGCCTACAAAATGACGGAACCTGTGATGAGATTATGCCTACAGGAGATCTTGCAAAAAAAGTTGAAGCTTTTGGAATGGAAACCTATTCAATTGATGGGCATAGTATAGCAGAAATTCTTGACGCGTTCGAAAAAATTGAAAAAACATGGACTAACGGGATTCCAAAATGTATTGTTGCAAAAACGGTAAAAGGAAAAGGTGTTTCGTTTATGGAAAATGTTGTAGGATGGCATGGCATGGCTCCAAACGACGAAGAATTCGCTAAAGCAATGAAAGAGTTAGGAGCGTAGCAGAAATGGCAAAAATTACAAAACCGACAAGAGATGCACTGGGCGAAGTTCTAATTGAACTTGCTAAAACAAATAAAGATATAGTTAGTGTAAACTGCGATATTGGAAAATCTTGCAAAACACTTGATTTTGCAGCTAAATATCCAAACCAATATGTAAATGTAGGAATAGCTGAACAAAACGCTTGTGGTATTGCAGCTGGTCTTGCAACATGTGGAAAAATACCATTTATTTCTACTTATGCCGTTTTTGGTTCGATGAGAATGAGCGAACAAATTCGCCAAGAAGTGTGCTATCCAAATCTTAATGTTAAAATTTGTTGTTCACATGGAGGTTTAACACCAGCAAACGACGGCGCAAGTCATCAAGGTATTGAGGACATGGGTATTATGCGCAGTATTCCTAACATGAAAGTAATTATGCCAGCTGATTATAATTCAGCAAAAAAACTAGTTGCTTGTATGGAAAAAGATCATGGGGCAACCTATATTCGCTTTACACGCGACGAAGTAGAAGGTATTTATGATGAAGATCAAGAGTTCGAAATTGGTAAAGCAGTTTGCTTAAAAGAAGGCAAAGATGTTGCACTCATTGCAAATGGAGATGTGGTACGTTTAGCACTTCATGCAGAAAAAGAACTCGAAAAGTTAGGTATATCTGCTTCTGTATATGACTTCCATACTATTAAACCAATCGATAAAGAAGTAATTCTTAAAGAGTTGGAAAAATGTGGAAAAATTATAACAATCGAAGATCACAATATTTTGAATGGCCTTGGAAGCGCTGTTTGCGAAATTGCAGCAGGAGTAGGCAAGGGAATTGTTACTCGCATTGGTATTCAAGACAGTTTTGGCGAGAGTGGTCCATACGAAGAATTACTTAAAAAACAAGGAATTACGTGCGAAAATATTGTTGCAGAAGCTAAGCGGTTAGTGCAAAAGTAATCCCTTTTATAAAAATATGTAATAAAAAAAAGAGGCTGTCTAAAAACTTTAGTTTTGAAACAGTCTCTTTTGCTTTTTAAATCAGTTGTTCTTTTATAGCTTTGGTGGAGCTGTAAACCCAGAGAGTTCTTGTGCTTTTTTTGCATCAGTATTCATTGTAGCAATATCCACGGAATCTAATTGTAATGAAGCAGCTTTTACACTGTCTTCAAGATTTTCCATACGACGAACACCAACAAGTGTATTAAAAGTTTTTGAAGTTTGCATAGTATACGCAAGTACAAGGGAGGAAACTGAGCAATCATATTTTTTGCAAAGAGGGTCCCATCCAGAAAGCATATCTAAAACAAGCTGACGTTGCTCTTTTGCAAACCAGCGAATACTATTACGTGTTTCACCTGCTTTTAATTCATAATCCATACCGATTTTTCCTGTTAAAAGTCCTCGTGCTAATGCTGAATAGCATTGGAAGGTAATAGATTTTTCTTCGCAAAAAGGAATATAGTCAGATAAAAATCCTGGCTCTAAAATACTGTATTGCTCTTGCACTAAGTCTACTGGACCATATTTTAGGTATTCTTTTAGTAAGTCTGGACCAGCATTCGAAAGAGCAATTGCACGGATTTTACCTTCCTTTTTGAAGTCTGCCATAGTCTTATAAATTTCTTCAACCTGTGCATAATCTTCTGGTTGCCGATGAGTCATGTAAATATCTATATAGTCTGTCCCCATTCGTTTTAGGCTATCTTCTAAGTCTTTACGCAATGAGTCTGAATCAAAGCATCTGTACACGGTGTTTCCATCACGCTCGTATTCTTTAACTCCGCGGGTATCTCTCCAGTGCAAAGTACATTTTGTTTGCAAAACATAGTCTGAACGACATCCTTTAATTGCTTTTCCAATTATTTCTTCACTGTGGCCGGCTCCATACACAGGAGCTGAATCTATAAGATTTACACCCAAATCGCGGGCACGCTGTAAAAGTGTAATAGACTCACCATCATCGCATTGTCCCCAAGCAGAACCGCCTCCCATACCAAAAGCTCCAATGGCTAAGTCAGACGCTTTAATATCTGTGGAGCCGATTGTTTTATATTCCATAAGATCTCCCTTAAAATAAATTGCATAAGTGCACATTAGTTAAAATACTACTACAAATAGATACTATATTATAGAAGCAAAATTTGCATTTGTCAAATAAAAGAATGCAAGAATTAATGCTTCCATCTTTTTTGTTGACAATCTTAAATAGCGAGTGTTATATTTATATTAGGGAATTCAATATATCGTAACTAAATAATTCTGCTCAATGAATATATAATTAAGGATGCACATTGAATAAGGCAAAATCGGTTTATACTGCACTCATTTCTCTCGTACTGCTGGTGTGGACTTTGTATGCCATATCCTCTTTTGTTTCCAGTTCTTCAGCTATTGAGGCTCACAACAACGAGCAAGATTTATATTCTGTTTCAAAAAACAATGCAAACACTGTTTATTTTTCTTTTAACGAATTTGCTCGGA
>CAYJNB010000112.1:0-6952 GCA_964371205.1 uncultured Treponemataceae bacterium | reverse complement strand
AAACAATTGAAAAACGTTTTAAAGGCTCGCATGTTCAAGTAGTCACAGAAAAACAGTACGTAAATATGAAAGAAAAGCTAGATAAAAATCCTCAAGTAATGCAAATGCTCATACAAGCTGTTAAAAATCTTGGAATTACGCCAATTTTTAAACCGATTCGCGGAGGAACCGACGGATCTAAACTGACAGAAATGGGGATTCCTTGCCCAAACATTTTTACAGGTGGACATAATTTTCATGCACTAGGAGAATGGGCTTCTCTTAATCAAATGGTATTAGCAACAAAAACAGTTTTAGAATTAATAAGACTATATTCTAAGGAGAAATAATGAACTATAAAACAAGCGGAGTATGTGCTCAATCAATTAACTTAGAAATTGAAAATGGAATCATAAAGGAAGTTTCATTTATGGGTGGATGTAATGGAAACCTAAAGGGGATTTCTACTCTAGTCGTGGGTGAAAATGCAGCCGAAATTGCGAAGAAGTTAAAAGGTACTCGATGTGGAATGCGAAGTACAAGTTGCCCTGATCAATTAGCTAACGCAATTGAACAGGTACTCGCAAATAACGCATAACACAACTAAAACAAAGAGTCAAAAATATAAAAAACTCATTTTAATATATAGGAAGCCGATAAATAATTATGCACGAATATCACATTGAAGGCGGATTCCCCGTCAAAGGTACAATAAAAGCTAGCGGTAATAAAAATGCCGCCCTTCCCTGTTTAGCAGCTGCTATTCTTACCAGTGAAGCAGTAACTCTTAGAAACATCCCCGAAATTGAAGATGTTTGGGTAATGCTTCAAATATTTGAATCTCTCGGTGGAACCGTAAAAAAACTTGCAGAAAACACTTACGAATTACATGCAAAAGAAATACATACAAGCGAAATTTCCCGCGAGCTTTCTAAAAAAATTCGCGCATCAATTTTGTTTGCTGGTCCACTCATAGCTCGAACTGGTGAGGCAAGTTTACCTCCTCCTGGAGGAGACGTCATTGGTCGGCGTAGGCTCGATACGCACTTTTTAGCATTAACTGAACTTGGTGCGCGTGTTGTAGTTAATGGAACCTTTAAATTTTCTGCAAACAAATTAAAAAGTGCTGATATTTTCTTAGACGAAGCCTCTGTTACTGCAACAGAAAATGCAGTTATGGCAGCAGTTCTTGCAGAAGGCGAAACTATTATTACAAATGCAGCGAGTGAACCACACGTACAAGATTTATGTAATATGCTCAACGAAATGGGAGCTAAAATAAATGGTATTGGTTCAAATATTCTAACTATTGAAGGCGTAGAAAACTTACATGGTTGTGATTTTACTATAGGCCCTGACTTTATGGAAATAGGTTCATTTATAGGGCTTGCAGCTGCAACAAAGGGCTCTATAACTATCACAAACATAAAGCCAAGAGACTTACGTCCAATCAAACTCGCATTTGGAAAACTCGGCATAACATGGCGTATTGAAGAAGATTCTCTTATAGTCCCAGCAGAACAATCTCTTAGAGTAAACACTGATCTAGGTGGCATGATTCCAAAAATTGACGACTCACCATGGCCAGGATTTCCACCTGACTTAACAAGTATTATGACAGTTGTTGCAACACAAGTTGAAGGAACAGTATTAATTCACGAAAAAATGTTTGAATCGCGTATGTTCTTTGTAGACAAGTTAATTGCAATGGGTGCTCGAATTACACTTTGCGATCCACACAGAGCCGTTGTTTCAGGCCCGAGCACCTTACATGGTAGCGAACTTGTTTCGCCCGACGTACGTGCAGGTATGGCAATGATAATTGCAGCAATGAGCGCACGTGGAGAGAGCGTTATTCGTAATGTTTACCAAGTTGAACGCGGTTATGAAAATCTTATAGACCGATTAAAAAGCATAGGTGCTCGTATTAGACGTGTAGATGTATAATTGATTTAAAGAAAAAATAATAAACCAATTTTTTGAGCGTTACGACTTATAACGCTCAGAAATAATTTCGAATGCCTTTTGTATGCGTAAAAACATATCAAAGGCATTTGTTTTTTGATTATCAGAAAGGTGCACAATAGTATCTGGATGATACATAATCATAAGTCGTCGATAACGCCCCTTAATTGATTTAAACGATGCATCCTTATCTACACCTAAGATACTACAAGCCGCAGCATAGTCATCTGCATAAAATGAATAATTAAGCAATTGAGAAAGGTACACCGTTGGTCTATCTCCCATTGTCTTATTATCCCATCCAAACTCTACAGCCTGTAATAATCTAAATACACCTTCCAAAATTGCAGTATCTTTTACGTGCCGTAATTTTGAAGCGAGTATTTCTGTTAACAAGTCTATTTCTACAGCTTCTTTTAAGGCTGCAACACAAAAACTATGCCATCCATCAAAAGAAAGAAAGGAAAAACATATTTTTGCTTGTCGCTCAACAAAGTTTCTATCTCTACAACAAAGAACTGCAATAGCACACGTTACTGCAGCACCAGAAAAGGGTTCTGCAATTTTTTTACCCGCAGGATTATGAAAATAATCTGTTATTTTTTTTTCTTCTTTTCGCCGCAGTAGAATCGTCTCGCAGATCACGCCAAGTAAAAAGCCAACCAATCCACCCCACCAACCAGCTATTAGTCCAAAAACAGCCCCAAGAAGACGCAAACGATATTTTAGAATAACCGTAGTTAATTTAGAAAACACTTTATTCATATTTTTGAACCGCAAACGTAATAGCCGTTATTGCAAACATAACAACCAATGCAATACAAAATCCTATGATTGCGTACCACTTAAAAAAACCGATAAATGTAAACATCAGCAATTGAAATGCATAGAATACAATTTCAATAACAACGTAACAAATTGCTGTACAAATAGGCATTAGAATAAGCCACCAGAATTTTACTACGCCAGTTACTCCAAGTCTGTAGCGCCATGCTAGCAGAATAAACAATAGATTTATTAAAAGAACACCTAATGGTGCAGTTAGGCGTGTTGCAAGAATTTGATAAAACACCTCAAATGAATATCCATATTTCTCTGCAACACTTGCAAAGTCAAAGACAGATGCTAACGACATATCATATGGACCATTAGAAACATCCCCTAGTAATGCAAAGTCGTCATAAGACATATAAAGTGTATATGTCCTACTTGCTTCAAAATCCTCTGGTGTATTTTTATAGTCAGGCGAAAGCATTATTCCTTTTTTATGACGGTCAACAGAAACTAACTGGATAAGAGGAACTGTACTGTTTGGTGAATTAATATTTTCAAAATAAGGTATAAACTCTGTTCCAAAGTGAGATGCAGCAACCGATGTTATTTTTGCAAAATCAACGGTAAATGAATACAAAAAGTTTTGTTCAATATCCAAGCTAATTACATGTACATCTCTAGCATACTGAACCAAGCCATAACTATCTGCCATAGTCGATAAGCCACTAATAAAAATAATATCTCTATTACCATTAGGCAGTTCATTTATAAAATACAAATTTCGCATTGTTTCATATGCTCGAGCACTATACACTTCGTCAATAAAAAAATGTTCAGCATGCAATTCTTCGCTGGCGATATCAAAATACCTAACAACATCTGGGTCATGAGGATACACTTGCATCAAATCATTAAATACGTAATACGATGCCAAAGAATCGCCTTGTAGTAAATACTCGTATCCCTGCCTCTTTTTTGCATATAAGTCTGCATCTTCCCCTAAGCTAAAATCAGCCGAACCAGCTATTTTATTCCAAGCATCCGCAGCGAGTAAGCGAGCCTCTTGTATACTATGCGAACTTGGAGCACGTAATGCGAGTGTTGCATAGTAGTGTGCATCAATATATGATTCTTCTTCGTATGCTTTACGTGCCTTCTCTAATAAATTAGCAAAACTAGTATCTGTAACTTCTAGATCCTGACTTGTTCTATCAATAGAAAAATCTAAATCAGAAATCTCTTGTGTTGAGGTAGTATCCACGAGTCTTTCCATTTGTAATGCTTCTGGAGAGGTCGGATAAATAACAAGTGCTTGTTTTACGTAGGGGCGTGCTTCGTCATAATTATTCCAATCTATAAAGCTTTGCGCATAATTTACATAAGTATAATAATCAAATGTATTTCCTTCCATAGTGCGTACAGAAGAACGCATTTTTGGCTCAAGTACTTCCATCGTAACTGTGTATACACCTGTCGTAAAAATTAGGACAATAAATACAGTTTTAAATATTTTTGAGCGTAGTGCATAAGTTAAATCTAAACTTTCTTGAAAAAAATCTTTTAAATACCAAGCAAAAGACATTAGTATAGCGCTTGACTGTACAGCCATAAGAATCTTAGAAAAGTATAAAAAAGAACGTGCAACTGTGTAGGAACTAGTAAAAATAGGTAAAACCTCTACTGGAGGCTTTATGAATAGAGCAAATAAAAAGGACACAAGCACTGAACAAACATAGTATATCAAAAGAGTTCTAAAAATTTTGAATAAAGGATGACTGATCATATATCATACTCCTCTGTAGGAGTAATCTCTGCGGGCTTTCTAGTACATAGCCCAATTATTAAAAAGAAAATTGCACCTAGTACATTGATTATTACCGGATACAACCATTGAGGAAATGCAAAAGGCATATCGGTTAGGGCTCTAATAAGAATTTGCATATCAAAAACACATTGGAACCAGTAATTTACATGAAGAATAGTAAAGCTTGCCACAATAATGTACAGCATATTAAAAAGCTTCCAAGAGCTTGCTGTTACCAAAGCAAATAAACCACAAAATGCTAAACCAATCGATGCATACCCAATATACTGCGATATAAAATCAAAACTCATAAAATTCTTTGCTTGCATTACAGTATTTAAATACTTTGTTTTTAATGTAGATACTTCAGAAAAGAAGAGGGTAAAAACAAATGGTTGTGATATTGCTCCAACAATAAGTGGGTCTTGAACTTTCGAAACTTGCTCATATAGTCGTTTACTATCAGAAATTAACTCTTGTTCCATCAAGGAAGAAAATCCAAACGGAACGGAAAATAATACGCCACTTGCTTGCTTGCTATTCTTATCAACTTTAGTTAAGAATAATACTGAATCTTTACTGCTTATATGTGCCTGATCAAAAACTACTTCAGCTCTGAATACATTTGGAGTTAAAATATTTTCTGTTGCCCTGTTAGATACAGAAGATTCATGTAGCGACAGAGAAAAATTCTTTAACAGTAAAAAAGAGAATGGTTGAACAATCGCAAATACAAATATACACAAAACTAACCACATTAAAAACGAAGGAACAGTTCTTTGCCTAGTTCGAACATAATAAAACAAGACCATAGATAATGCAACAACAAAACAAGAGTCCCATACAGCAAGCACACCTTCATAAAAAAGCAAAAATGGCTGTAATGAGGCTGGAGCACCTGCAACTACATGATGTGCATTATAATACAAATAATACAATGTAGCAGATAAAAATACGAGAAAAATAAAAGAAATTATAAAAACTAATAGAGCTCTCAGCGTGGTTTTCACTGTTATATTCTAGCATAAAATGTACAAAAAAAACAACTAAAAAGAAAAAAAAACTACTCACGCCTCTGTGCAAGAGTTGTGAATAGTTTTTAACATGTTAAGATAACTAGTTATGATTCAAGAAATTATCGTGCGTATTCTATTATGCGCATTTCTCTAATCATTGTAATTTTGATACGTCCAGGATAACGAAGGTCTGTTTCAATTTGTTTTGCAATATTGCGAGCCAAATCTTTAACCTCAACATCTGGTATTTTTTCATTATTTACTAACACACGTAATTCGCGCCCAGCTTGAATTGCATATGCCTTTTCTACACCAGTAAATGCCTCGGCAATAGCCTCTAGGTTTTCCAAACGCTTAATGTAATTGTCCATTGTCTCACGACGAGCACCTGGTCTAGCTGCAGAAATTGCATCAGCAATTTGTACTAAAACAGCTTCAATACTACTTGGCTCAATATCGTTATGGTGTGAACCAACAGCATTTATAATACGTGGATCTTCACCCATTTTACGGGCCATTTCCATACCAATTTCTGCATGATTTTGATCAGAGTCTGTCTCAGCTCCTTTACCAATATCATGAAGAACGGCTGCTCGTTTTGCAATTTCTTTGTTTACACCAATTTCTGCCGCTATAATTCCAGCAATAATAGCTACTTCGCGTGAGTGATTAAGTACATTTTGACCATAACTTGTTCTAAAGTATAGTCTACCTAATGCACGTACCCCATCTTGGTTCATGTTATGAATACCAAGATCATAAAGCACTTTTTCGCCCTCTTCGTAAATCTTTTGCTGAATTTCGCGTGTTACTTTTTGCACTACTTCTTCAATACGTGCAGGGTGAATACGCCCATCAGAGATAAGTCGCTCTAATGATACTTTTGCAATTTCTTTGCGAACTGGGTCAAAACAAGAGATTACAACAGCTTCGGGCGTATCGTCGATAATAATATCTACACCAGTTAGAGTCTCAAGTGTACGAATATTACGTCCTTCGCGCCCAATAATGCGGCCTTTCATCTCATCACTCGGAAGAGAAACTGTAGCAACAGTAACTTCTCCGGTAGTTTCGGTTGCAATACGTTGTATTGCAGCTACCAAAATCTCGCGTGCTTTTTTTTCTGAAGAAAGCTGTGCTTCTTGCTCAACCTTATTTAAAAGGGTTTGAGCGTCATGCTTTGCCTCATTTTCTAAATCTTGAATTATAAGTGTCTTTGCTTCTTCAGCTGTTAACCCAGAAATGCGTTCAAGCTCTTTTCTGTAACGAGCTTCTTCGCTAGATAATACAGTTTCACGATTGCTAATAACTTTTTCGCGCTCAGCATATTCTTTGTCTTGTTCATCCAGCCCCTGAGAACGTTTATCTAATACAGATTCTTTTTGCTCAAGTCTACGTTCATAACGCGACAGTT
>CAYJNB010000111.1:0-7044 GCA_964371205.1 uncultured Treponemataceae bacterium | reverse complement strand
CTTGTTTTGTACTTGCTAAAAAAACGTTTAAGCCATATTGATTTTTTTTTACGTTTTATAAAAAGTGAGCGTTTTGCTTCTAGGCTATTAGTACTGCATATAGGAAAATCTATATTAGAAAATGCATTAATAATGCCGAAAATTGTCTGATTTTTTTTTGACTCTAGAGTATTGTTTATTATTTTGCATAAGGATTCAATGTTTTGAGCAAAAAAATCGAGGGGAATAAAATTGGCATAAATATAATCCTCAGTTCGAGCTTCTGCATCTAATTGCCTAAAGGGTAATTCTCCTGCAATAAAACGATATACCAACACAGCAACTGTAAATATACATCTCGCATCTTTTTCTTTTAATAAAGGGTTTACGTAGCATCCATATTGGCTGGCAAAAAGTTGTTGCGATTTTTTTTGTACTGCTGCTTTATAAATAATTTCTGGCAAAAACAAAGCTGCAGTGGGGCTAACCAGTACAGCTTGTGTTCCAGCAAATGGTAGCGATATATTTTGCTTTTGAGCACAAGCAAATGCATTTAAAAAAAATTCGAATTTACTCTTGTTCTCTTTAGCAGTGGTTTTATCAAACAAAGAATCTAATGCTAGATAATTATTATAAAAATCCTGTATAGGAATGTGAGAATCAAAATGGGCCATAAGGATTATACAGCCCTGTTCATCTAGTCCTGTTTGCGAAAATTGCCATGAGTGGTGTATATTATTAGCAAAGAAATACCCTTGCTCGTGCAAAAATTGAGACAATTTTGCTTTTGCAAAGTCTCGAGCAAAAATACCAGTGTATAAGGTTAGTGTATTATTAGTAAATACTACTTCTAGCCCAGTATTTTTTGCTCGTTCTTCATTCATGCTTAGTTTCCGGTTGGCGAATACAAGTATTTAAAGTAGTCCATATCGGTACTAAAGGTAATGTCTGTATCCTTTAGTGCATTTTGATACGAGTCTAAACTCTTCCAAAATTCATAGAATTCTGGGTTTCTTGAATAAGCTTGTGCGTAAATTCGAGAAGCTTGTGCATCTGCATTACCTCTAATTTCTTCGGAGGTGCGGTAAGCTCCAGAGAGGATCTCGCTTTTATCGCGTTCAAGCTGTCCAATCCATTCTGCTTTTTTACCTTCCCCGTACGAGCGGTAGCTTTGAGCTACTTGATTTCTGTCTTTAATCATACGGTTAAAAACACTTTCGGTAATTTCATCTGAATATTTTATTTGGCGTGGAACAATATCAATAAGCTCAATTCCATATTCAGGAACAGTCTTACGAGCAATTTCTGCCATTTCGATACTTAAATTACGTCTTCCCTTATTTACTGCCTCTGTTACCGTTGTTTGATTATCAAATTCTGCTTCTAAAAGCTCAATTTCTGATGTTTCTTCATCTGTTGTAACAACCTCGGTTGCAACATTTTCGATAATAAAGTTAGAAGAGCGCACAATTTCGCTTAAGCGATTTTGTGTTATTACTGTGCGTACTGCAGAGTCTACTATATCTGCAAGACGCGCATAGGCAGAATTTATACTTGCAAATGATTGGTAAAACTTTTGTGGGTCAGAAATTCGCCACCGACTCGTTGTATCAACAATTATAAATTGGTTTTCTTTTGTAGGGATGCGCTGTCCGTCGCCATCAAGAGAAAGTATCCGCTTAGGATAGAGTGTTACTACATCAAGAAGTGGCACCTTTATGTACAAGCCAGCATCAGTTACCACATTTACAATTTTACCTGTTCTTGTTACAACAGCTTGAGATCCTTCTTCAACCGTATAGAAAGGCCCCATCATAAGAAATAATATAACAATTATTCCAAGCCCTATAAGGATGGCAAGGGGTTTTTGTTGTTTACTCATTGTGCTCCTCCCTGAGTTAAGTTTTTGATAGGTAAAACGTTTTCTAAATTCTTGTCTATAAGTGCATTTACCTTTTCTGAATTAAAAATAGTTTCCATTGCTTCAAGATAGAGTCGATCACGGGTAACAGTCGGAGCATTTACATATTCGCTATATACTGCGTTAAAGCGTGCAACATCACCTTCTGCACGGTTAACACGTTCTGTTGCATATCCTTCTGCAATAAGAACTTGTTGTTCTGCTTCACCACGTAGGCGAGGAATTTCTTTATTGTAAGCCTCTTTTCCTTCGTTTATTAGGCGATCCATATCTTGAGTTGCTTTGTTAACATCTTCGAATGCACTTTGTACTTGCGAAGGCGGAACAATATTTTGCAGTTTTACCTCGCTAACCCTAATGCCTAGGCCATATTGAGTAAATGTTTCGTTCATAGTAGTTAAGGCAATAGTTTCAATGGATGCGCGCTCAGACTGCATTACATCAAAAATAGCACGATCTCCAACAAGTGTATTAACCACGGATTGAGAAATATCTCTAATTGTCTGTTGTCTCTCTTGTACGTTAAAAAGCCATGCAACTGGGTCTACTATGCGATATTGAATAATCCACTCAACATCTACAATGTTTAAGTCGCCTGTAAGCATAGTTGAAACAGAGTTTATGTTGTTGATGTATTGATTAGACACACCAGCTTGCACTGTTTTAAATCCAAATTCTTCGGTTTGCACAATTTCTGTGGGTACCTTATATGCATTTTCTATACCAAAAGGCAGCTTAAATTGTAGTCCAGGCTCCGTTGTTTTAATGTACTTGCCAAAGCGAGTTACAACACCCCTTTCTGTTTGATCTACCTGATATACACTTGTAGAAAGCACCGCAATTACAGCAAGTATAATAGCAATACGTATAATCAACTTTGGGTTGGCGTTAAGCTTTATAGGCTTCCATGCATTGTTTTGATCAGACATTTTTCCTCCATCCAATGTAAAATAAAATAATTACACTAATATACTAGTAATTATAAAGAAAAGCAATGTGGCGCTTTAGTTTACTTTGTAAAATACGTTAGTCGATAATTGTTGCTAGTTCCTCTACAGCATCTAAGATTCTAGGGCCTGGTCGTGTAAGGCTATTTGCATCGATTTCGTAGATTGCATTGTCTTGAACAGCTTTTAGTAAATACCAGCCTGTTCTATGTGCTATATCTTTTGCAGAAATAGGTGAATCGTTTGCGTAGAGAATTATTTCGGGATTTTTAGCTAGTATGCTTTCGTCGCTTACAATTGGATATGACTGTACACTGTCTGCAAAAATGTTTGTGCCACCAATCAGGGTAATTATATTTCCAATAAAAGTATTCTTACTTGCACTCATGTATGGGTTATTCCATACTTCCCAGTACAGTGTTTTTTTTTCGCTGAGTGCAGTACTTGCTTCTAGTGCCTTAAGTTTTTCTTGCATTGTGTCTGTAATTTGTGTTGCTGTTTCTCTACAGTTTATTAGAGCTCCTACAGAACGTATCTCATCAATTACATCTTGTATCGATGTAACATCGGAAATAAATACATTTATCCCATATTTTTGTAGTGGCTCGACTAGGTGATCATGCATACCACTGTATGCATAGACAAAGTCTGGTCTTAGCGCAATTATTGCCTCAATGCTATATGATTTTCCGTCAAAACCACCAAGAACGTGGATATTGCTTGCTTCTTCAGGGTAATCACATAAAGCAGTTCGTGCAACAATGTTTTTACCAGCACCTAAGGCAAATAGAATTTCTGTTGCGGCTGGAGCAAGAGAGACTATTCTTTGTTGAGCAAATATATTTGTTGGAATAGAAATAAGTAAAAAAATGCTTGCAATATATAAAAAGAATCGCTTCATCCGTTTACTATAGCATAAATCAGCCGATAAATACACTATGAATAAATCAATTGCTCTTCTTGTAGCGTTTTTCTTTTCTGCCTTACTACATGCTCAATCCCTTACTGGGGTTTGGGAAAACGATAAAAAATTAATATCATTCACTGATAACTCAGCTCAATTTATCCTAAAACTCTTCTATGGTTGGTATTACGATAAAGAGGTGTCTCTTGAGTCTACAGTAACAACAAATACTGGCGAAGTATCCTTAGAGCTCGAGTATGCTAGATTCCGAACAAAGCAAGTGTATCCTATTTCTATTATAAATAACGACTTATTCTTAGAGTATTACGTAAAAGGTAGCGCCTTTGAGCAGGGGCAAGATCCGTATCAAGAAGGCATTAAAGGATTTTGGCGTTGCGCAGGAAACAGGTATGATATTCAACTAGATGAACCAAGGCATAAGCCAGAAGTACACAGTTATTATTTTACCGAAGGTTATGTGTATAAAATACGTTATTGGATTACAGAAATGCCATACCAAGAAGTAAGTGTATCCATTTATGATGGAGATGTTACACTTCATGCAGATAAGTATTTACAAATAGGTCAAACGGTGTACACCTGTGTAACTGGGCGTGGTGTAAGTGTGCGAAACGTAGAAAAAATCCCATACACGCAAACAGAAACAACACTTAGTTTGTTTACTCCAACTAAAAATGACTATCCGTTTTATATAACAGAAAATATGCAAATTATGAGTTTTGCATATCCATATATGCGCAAAACGGACATTACCGATATAGACAAATTAATTGATCAAATGAATGCGCGTAGGGCCTTTCCTCTTAGTCCTCCAAGAATTTATTAAGTAAAATAATTGTAAAAAATCACAAAAATATCAGTATTTTTTTATCTATTTATTAAAATTTGACTGTACAAGCCTTTTTCAATGAGTTATACTTAAAGAAGAACTTTATATTTCTATGAAAATGTATGGGGCGCTATATGAAAGTAAAGAAGCAAAAATTTGGAACACTTAGTAATGGAGAAAAGGTATCGTTATACACCATCTCTAATGGGCAAATGTCTTTCTCTGTTACAAACTTTGGTTGTTGTATAACTGCAATAAATGTACCTTCTAAAACCGGAAAAGTAGACAATGTTACTCTGGGTTTTTCGGATTTAGCAGGCTATATTCGAAACATTCCCCACTTTGGAGCAATAATTGGGCGTTATGCAAATCGCATAGCTAAGGCGTCTTTTACTCTCAATGGAAAAAAATGTTCTCTCGATAAAAATAATGGCAAAAACTGCCTACACTCAGGTTTTATTGGTTACGATAAAGTTTTATGGGAAGCAAGTACAATAAAAGTAAAAAAAGGACGTGGAGTACGTTTTACTCGAACAAGTCCCAATGGAGAACAAGGTTTTCCTGGTAATCTAGAATTAGAAGTAACCTATATCCTTACCGACAATAACGAAATTCTCTTACGTTATAGAGGTGTTTGCGATAAAGACACCCCTATAAATATGACCAATCATGCATACTTTAATCTCAAAGGAACGGGAGATATTCTTGATCATCAATTAACGATTAATGCAGATGCAATTACCGAAATAAACGACGAATTAGTGCCTACTGGTAAGATTATGCCGGTAAAAGGAACAGCATTTGATTTTACGCAACCTCATACAATTGGGGAACGTATAAAAGAATCAGGTGGATATGATCATAACTACTGCATTAATAAAGCAAAGGGTAAGCTAAAAGTATGTGCAACTGTATTTGAGCCAACCAGTGGCCGAACTATGGTTGTTGCAACAAACCAACCTGGTGTGCAGTTTTACTCAGGAAATTTCTTAGAAGGGCGCGAAGGCCGATTAGGACTTACTCACAAAGTACACGAAGGCTTTTGTTTAGAAACACAAGCATACCCAAATGCACTGAACATAGATTCCTTTCCTAATAGTATTCTTAAAGTAGGCGAAACCTACGATGCTGTTACAATGTATGGATTTATGTGGTAGAAATACAGATTTATAAAAACTTTTGCTTGCATTTTACTAGGTTAGGGTGTAAGATTTAAAGACTAGTTTTGGATACAAACATTATATAAATAAGGAAGTTGTATGGACGTTCAACTACAAGAACTGATTGAAAAAATCAAAAAAGACGGAGTTAGTGTTGCAGAAACTACTGCTGCTGGTATTACAGCCGATGCAGAAAAAAAAGCTGCCACTATCATCTCAGACGCAGAAGCAAAGGCTGCAGAACTGATTAAATCTGCAAAACTTGAAGCTCAAAGACTTGAGCAAGCAAGCGTTGCTTCAATCGAGCAAGCAGGTCGCAACTTAATTCTTGCATTTAATGACGGCATTCTCTCTCAAGTTTCTGCCCTTATAAATGCAGAAACAGCAAAGGCTTACAATGCAGACATGCTTAAAAAACTTATTCCAGACACCGTAAAAGAATGGATGTCTAAGAATGGTGCAGACTCTGTTGCAGTATTGTTATCAGAGAAAGACCTTAAAGACTTAGAAAGCTCTCTTAAGGCTGCACTCAAAGCAGAAATTGCAAAGGGTACAGAAATCAAGGTAGATAATTCACTAACAGGTGGCTTTAGAATCGGAGAAAAAGACGGTTCTGCTTACTACGACTTCTCTGCAGAAGCTGTTGCAGAATTATTCTCTGCCTACGTAAACCCAAGGGTAGCACAAATACTAAAAGATGCCGCCGGAGGAAAGGCTTAAAGTGACAAATCACTATTATTTGGCTGCTCAGTTGCCAGGATTCGTCTTTAGTGGCGGAACGGTTACTCAGTTGCCCATAACCTATCCTGATTTTATTGAGCTCTGTTCACGCTTTCTCGAAGGTAAGGAATTACAACAACTAAAAGGCTTAACAATTGAGCCACCTTGTAATGACGAAAAAACAGGCTCACCTATGCTTGATGCATGGTACACATGGGAAAGATCAGTACGGCTTGCTCTTGCACATATTCGTGCACAACGAATGAAAAAAGAATTTGCTGATACAACACCCATTTCGCAGGATATTCAACAAATAGCACGTACAGCCAGTGGCTATGATAGCCCATTGGAAGCAGAACGTTATTTAAATAACGAGCGCTTACGTGTACTCAATGAATTAACGCCGCTTGACCCATTTTCAACCGATGCAATTTTTGTGTACGGATTAAAATTGTGTATTGCAGCGCGCATAATTCAGTTTAATGAAGAGGCAGGTATGGAATCATACCGCGCAATCTATGACCAGATACTTGGAGAATCAAAATGACGGATACAAAAGGTAA
>CAYJNB010000110.1:0-7132 GCA_964371205.1 uncultured Treponemataceae bacterium | reverse complement strand
GTGTCGTAATGCTGTTCTGCTAGAATTGTCGTAGGGGCCAAGAGAGCAACTTGCTTACCGCCCATTATTGCTTTAAAGGCCGCTCTCAAAGCAACCTCTGTCTTACCGTACCCTACATCGCCACATACTAATCTATCCATGGGTACCGGTTTTTCCATATCCTCTTTAATTTCAGAAATTACCGTTATTTGATCATCAGTCTCTTGGTATGGGAATGCAGCTTCAAAAGCAGTTTGCCATTCACTATCTTTTGGAAATGCAAAACCGCGCGCAGCCTTACGCTTTGAATATAATTCAATAAGGCGCATTGCAATATCTTCTACTGATTTTTTTACTTTGTTCTTACGATTTTCCCAGCTTTTTGAACCAATCTTATCGAGACGAGGAGCTTCTCCTTCGTTCCCTATATAACGTTGCACTAAGTTTACTTGTTCGATAGGAATAAAGACTGTTTGATCTTCTGCGTATAAGAGTTTTATGTAATCTCTCTCATTACCCATGACCTTCATCCGCTCAATACCTTTAAAAAGACCTATTCCATAGTTTACATGAACAACGTAGTCTCCTGGATTCAATTCAACAAAAGTATCGATAACTGCAGACTTTGCATGTTTAACAGAGCGTGGAACATGTTTTCTTCGACCAAAAATCTCATTTTCTTGTATTACAAGTATTTTTGAATCGGGTAAGCCAAATCCACTTGATAAGGGAAAGGGCAAAACAATTACATCTGGTAAAATCTCTTTAATTCTTAGAGATTGATTTTCTGAATCAGCAAAAACAATTGTTTTCCAACCGTTTGCATGGAGTTGTTCAAGCTCTTCCTTTAAAAAATTAATATTTCCAAAAAAGCTCCTTGGTGGATCACATTCAATATGTAATCGATCCGAAGAATTACTTCCATGGATAGTGCGGCAAAGTACAGTTTGATTATATGATTCCGTAATCGATCGAAAATTAAGTAGAATATCCTGTGGCTCGGGAATAGAGCGCTCATGACACTCTTTTCTATACATACCAAGAAATTCTCTATCAAAACTTTCTTGAGCATTATCGAGACGATCATAATCTATAAAAAAGAGTGTTGTATCTTCTAAGTAGTTAATTATAGAGAACTTTTCTTTAGTTTCGTCTTCAAAGGCAAGCCCGTAAAATAGCTCTTCTCCATCAAATTCTCGTTTTATATGTAAATCACTCAAGATTATATCTATGGCTTCTTCGGAAAAAATTGCTGGTCGCCGTTTTAATGCTGTTTCCAAAGAACTTATTATTTCATCAGTCCAAATTACTTCTTTCATTGGGTACAAAAGCAAGTTTTCAATTTCGCCTACAGAAGATTGCGTTTCTGGATTAAAAATTCGGATAGATTCAATCGTATCGTACTCAAAAATAATTCTATGAGCAAACTCTTCGTCAGGCATAAATACATCAAGCACCTCTCCACGTAGAGCAAACTCACCTCTTACTGTTACACGAGGAACTCGAACATACCCATGGACACTCAAATGTTCTGCAAGCTTGTGAGGGTCAAAATTTTGGTTACAAGAAACAGAAAATAATAAGGTTTTAATATAGTCTGGATTTGGTAAAGGTGTCTGAAATGCTCTTTGAGGTATAATAAAAATAGATGGTTTATCTAGAGAGGCAGCCGCCATTTTTGCAAGTGTTCCGGCCCTTTGCCCAAATACTACAGAGTGCTTTGCAGCAGCTCTATAAGGAAGCATTCCCCACCAAGGTAATGTTAGTATTTGAGGACATAGTTCTTTTGGTACAGAAGCATATATACCTTCAAAATCACTCAAAAATGATTGTACTTCGGCTTCATTTGAAACTACAATTACAACACTCTTTTTATGGTGTTCTATATATTCTGCAATAAAATAAGCATGAAGTGCACCTTTTAGCCCTTCTATTTCTTTTGGCAGAGAATCTTTTTTTAAATCTGCTACAATTTTTTGTATTGTAGAGTGTTCACGAACAGCATTTTGTAGTATACTGGGTAGTAAGGTATTCATATAATTATTCCGATAATTATGATATGGAAATACATCCTAGTCAATACATACGCCACATAGATTTTGAGGAGTTACGAGTGAAACGTATTTTAGTCGTTAGTATAACAATTTTATTGTTTTTTGCACAGATGGTAAGTGCATCCAGTATGCAAGGAGCCAGTGTAAGTATTTCATTTTATAATAAAACAATGTACTACCCTGGAACAGAATTGGATAATCCAATTTACGTTAAACTTACCATAGCTAACAATGGGGCTGAACAAATACGCTTTTCTTTAGCTGATGATAGAATGTTTAGTTTAAACTTTGTAGGTTATACACTAAAAAGTACAGAAATGGAACATACAGATACATTTATTCGTAAACGAAGTACAAATAATACTGTTTTTTTTAGAGAAATTGTTCTTGAACCGGGAGAAGAGTTTTCCTTTATAGAAAATGTAAAAGACTACTTAGCTGTACCAGATCCTGCAGTATATATTATTGAAGCTCGTTTTTATCCAAATTTATTTAAAAATACAAGCTCAACAGATATGATGTCTCAAAAGGCAATTAGCTCTAACAGACTAACACTTGAAGTTACACCGCCACCTAGCGTAGCAGCTTCTAAATCTCTTCCTCTTTCTACCACAACATCTCAAATACTCCGGCCAGAGGGCATTCCACCCAATGAAGTTGTTGAACAAACAATTATAGCGCGACAAAGAGGGCTTTGGGACCAATACTTTTTATACATGGATGTAGAACAACTCCTTCTGCGCGATAGTGCTCGCAGCAGAAAATATCGTTCTGAATCTGCAGAAGGACGTGCACGAATGATAGAGAACTATAAGTTAGATCTTCGTCAATCTCGAATGGATTCTGATATAGTTGCTATACCTGTGGCATTTGAAATAGAACGAACAACTTATACTGAAAATGAAGGTAGTGTATCTGTTATGCAATGGTTTCAGTATGACACATATAAAGAGAAAAAAAGATATACCTATTACGTTCGTCAACGAGATGGAATTTGGACAATATATGATTACGTAGTAGAAAACATGGGGACAGAATGAAAGCTCTTTTAGTTATAGATAATGATAAAACTGCAAAAGAATATAGCGATATGCTAACACTAAAAAACTGTGCATGCATTCGCTATTGCCAGCCACTTAAGGCGATGGATAACTTAGAGGAAATAGAGCCAGAATTAATTTTTATTAGTAGCATAGATTTTCCAAGACACTGGAAACCATTTATCCAATATGCACAGAGTACATTAAGTGATGAAACAGCAATATTCCTCATAGCAAATAACTTTAGCGAAGACGAAGAAAAAAAAGCAAAATATTTACATGTAAAGAAGGTTATATACAATGACTCTCCCCTAGAAGAAAGAGAAAAAATAATGCATAGCCTTTTAATGAAATACTTATTTAGTAGTCCTACAAACGAAGAAGAAATCCTATTTACAAGAAATAATGAAAACACTGAGCCACATGTTGAAGTTCATGAAACAAATATAATCGAAACAGAACAAGACGATCCTATAATCGAAGCAAAAGAAGAAACTAATATAATCGAGACAGAACAAGATACTCTAGAAAACACAGTAGATGAAAGTTTGCAAACTCAAGATTCGTTAATCGAAAGTGCTGATTGCATAGAAAGTGAGAGTGAAATATATGTTGAATCAGAAGATGTAGCAGACCAGATTCATTATGTCGAAACCTCTACTAAAAAACTAGAAGTAACAAATGAAAATACAGATGCCTCTTTACAAAGCGAAACAACACTTGATATAGCAGAAATTGAACAATCTTGGTCTAGAAAAGCAAAAGAACAATTTATGTTTATACATCCAATTACTGACTGTATAATTACTGGTATTATTACACAAATTACCGAAGATGGTTTTATGTTCGAACCGGACTGGGAAGATGAAACAAGTGATATTCAAATTGAAACTACTATTAGACTCTGTAGTCTTTATACCAACGAGGCAGAATGCATTCGCCCAGTAGTACAAGTACTACAAAATAACGGTAATCAAATAGAATTTATATACATTTAAAGTACATTAAACAAATAGTACAAAACACCAGCAAAGACGCATAATGATAGCACATAAACCCACACGGGCAATCCGTCTTCACGCCTACGTGGCTTTGCGGTTTCTACATATTCGTTATTTGATTTAGTACCAGGTGCGGCATATCCACAATAAGGGCACCCGTAAGTAAAATCTCTAGCATCTCCAACCATATTACATGCAGGACATTTTACAGATGCAAAAAACTTTCCGCATTTTTTACAAACTTTATCTTTTTGATTTACTTCTGTTCCACAATTGTCACAGAAAAATTTTGTTTTTTTTGACATAATAATTTCTATTTTGAACCAGAACAACCTGCACAAGCAGCCTTTGAAGTTCCACAAGAAGACTTAGAAGAGTTTCCGTCATTTACATAAAATCCGGAACCTTTGAAAGCAATCCCCAAACCACCACTAATTAACCTTCTAATATCTTTGCCACACTCAGGGCAATCTCTTAATGGTGAATCAGACATTTTTTGCATAACTTCAAAATTATGATTACATGTCTCACATACATATTCGTATGTTGGCATACTATCTCCTATTTTTATATGATAGATTAAATATACTATTTTTTTAAAAGTTTGAAAAGTAGTTATACTATGTCATTTTAATTTTAGTTAATATGTTTTTACGTAACTGAAGACAATCATTGTCTTCTAAACCAAGCGACTTACACCTATCTAAATCTGTTAGTGAAGTGCTATACTCTCCTAAGTGATAAAATGATAGAGCCCTTCTATAATACACATGAGACTGAAACTCTTGATGCTCCAAAGACTGAGTAAAATTTTCTACTGCTGTTCTCTCGTCACCCATAACACTGTGCACTATACCAATGTAATAATAAGAGCGGGCTGCGTTTGGGTCCAGTTGAGAGCTTTGAGTAAAATCTTTTAATGCAAGCTCGTACTCACTTTCCGCAAAATATGCTAGTCCTCTGTGTTTTAGTACTACTGAAAGAATTATATCATTCGGTTTTTCACCTGCATCAATTATTTGAGAATAAATCTGAATAGCATCTTTAACTCTTCCAGCATTATGAGCTTGTATAGCTGTAAGAATTAAATCATCAATTGTACCTTTAACATATGGTGATGGTGCCTGTATTTTTTCTTGGCTTTCTGTTGGAGGAGCATATTCGAGATTCTTTCTTGATAATACTTCAGCCTTATCATAAAAATTACTACGCCTATAATCAAGCTCGCTATTTAGCTTATTTTGATAATCTCTTATTTCTTGAAACACTATATCTGCCAGACTTAAACTTGCATTCATAGAAGCAAGTTTTCTTTTTAGTGGTAAATCAAAAGGAGAAAACTCTGATTTATATACTAATTCATGCTCAACTTCTGCCCATGCATCTTGCAATATAGTTCTAACTTGTATTTCGCATATTAAACCATCAGGCAAATTTAAGCTTTTTTTAAATTCTGTTGGAACTTCAATTAAGATATGTGTAGACTCATATCCAAACTCGCTAAAAGTTCTATCAGAACCTTTTCTTTCAATCTCTAAAATAGTAAATTTCTCGACAAGTTGTTTTTCTACTAATTGAATATCTTCTAAAAATGGACAAATAATTCTAATACCTATCAAATCGGTTAATACTGGTAAATCCTGTATTCCAAAAGAAATAGGTTTAACACGCAGTAGTTTTCGATAGTAGCTCTTAAATGATTTTATGCGTGATTTATAGGCTGGAGTTGATGACAGATGTATTGAATCTTTTAAGTTTACTTCAATATTTTCTAAGAGTTTTTTGAATGTAGAGTAGTAATGAGTGTAGGCACTCTGTAGCTCAGTTTTATTAGGTAGAACCTCATTCATACTTTATCATATCATGTATTTTGTAAGTTCGCAAGAAAAAAATAAAAAAAGCTACCCTATTGGATAGCTTTTCTTTTAATCAAATGAATCTTATTGAGCTACAGCAGGATCTGTTGTAGTTTCGCTAATATCAAGTGAAGGAGTAAAGTCTGCTTCTGAAGCAACTTTTTGTTGTTCTAAGAAAACTTCTACTTGGCGAGTACCAAAACGTGACATTTCGAAGTTTTGTTTTGCTGCTTCGCGTCCAGAGAAAATTCCCCATACGTCGTCGTCAACAATGTCGCGTTCAGTTGTTAAAACTGCTCTATCATAAATTATTTTTACATCTTTGAAGTAAGCAATAAAGTCGCCACCAATATCCATTGCATCACGTGTGATGTAGAAAGCACCGAACTTAATGAAAGGTACTGATACTGGATATAATGGAACTAAGCGAAGTTCTCTTTTGCGTACGTCTGTTACATAGTTAGGATTGAGCCATACAAGTTCTCTCCAACCATCAAAGTTTAAGTGACCCATATAATAACGGCGCTCTGCATCGTTTTCATCTAAAAGAACAAGATACAATGCATGTGGGAAGTTACTTCCCATTGTTGTTACTGCTAAAGAACGAATTGTTCCTACGTTTTTAACAACACCATATCCGCCTTCGAAGCGAGTAACACCAGCTGCTTTTTCTTCTGGAGTAGGATCTTGTAATTCACCATCGTCAGAAACTTGACGCATTGGTTCAAATCCAGGAATTAAGAATGGAGGTTTAATATGTGCATTTGCATTATTATTTGCAGTTGGAAATAAAATGCGAGCACCCATTACTGATTGACCAGCAAATGGAACACGTGCTTCTTCACGTACTGGTGCTGGTTTAACTTGTGATACAGCCATACTAGTAGGGGTTCTTGCTGACGAGTTAAGAATAACTTCCCAGTTAGTATACTCTAGTGATGTCTTCATCAAAGCTTTTTGTTCGTCAGAGAACGTATCCCCAGCAGCATGTGCATAGTCAACAAGTGTACGGCGGTTTTCTGTCATTTCCCCGTCACTGTCTGCCGGCATGATATCAGCCTGTAGAAGAACAAAATCAATAACTACTGCTTCATCGGCAACGGCTACTGAACCGATTAACATTGCTATTGCAATAAGAACAAAAACTTTTTTCATTTCGAAAGCTCCTTTAAACATTATGTAGCTTATAAATAGATTATACC
>CAYJNB010000109.1:0-7139 GCA_964371205.1 uncultured Treponemataceae bacterium | reverse complement strand
AATATAAAAAAAAGCCGATATACTATCGGCTTTCAAATTATGCATCAGTTAAGTTTGCTAGTAAATCAACTATTTGATCTACAGCAGCTTGTTCATCTTCACCTTCGGCATATACAGTAATTTCTGTCCCTTTTTTTATACCAAGAGTCATAATCTTGATTAAAGAAGTTGCAGTAACTTTTTTTCCTGCACTATTTTCTAACTGAATCTCTGATTTAAATGTTTTTACCAAATCAACCAATTCTTTCCCTGGCCGTGCATGTAATCCTGTTTCATTTTGAATAGTAACTTTGCTAGATGTCATATTTCCTCCAATAGAAAAAGTATAATCCATTCTTACTTTTTTATCAAGAAAAAACAATAATTTTGACTTGTTTAAATATTTTTTTATCGATATAGACCGAAAAAACTTGCTTTTTTGCTTATCTATGATATACTTTTAAAAAGTTTAGCGAGGATAACAATGAAAGAAATTCAAGGAATTCCAGTTGCTGGTGGACAAGCCTTAGGTAAAATTGTGCTTATCGCAGTTGAATCAACTAATGAAAAAGTAACTATATCTAGTGCTGATACAGAAACAGAAAAAGTAAAATGGCAAGGTGCTCTTAGTGACGCAAGAAAAGGAATAGAGGACTTAATTGCCAATGCAGTTATTGATGGTAGAGAAGAACAAAATCAGATTTTTGAATGTTATCTAGAAATTTTACATGACCCTGAGTTCATTAGCGAAATTGAACAATCAATTGAAAAAAAACTGCTTGATGCAAACAGTGCTGTCTTTGAAATCTGTAGTGATTATGCACAACAGATGCTCGAAATAGATGACCCCTACTTTCAGGCACGCGCAGAAGATTTTAAACAAATATATCGTATCATTCACACTTCAATCGTTGGAGAAGATGGGGAGCTAGAAGTTCCGACAGAGCCATTTATTATTGCAGCTAAGGAAATTGGTCCTGCAGACATGGCAAAAATTGATAAAGATTTACTACAGGGGTTTGTTTTAGAAAATGGTAGTAGAACTTCTCATGCAGCTATTATATCACGTTCAATGGGTATTCCAATGATAGCAGGCATTAAAGATATCGAAAAAGAACTAACTAATGGTGTTTATTGTGCTGTTGATGGAACAGCTGGGTGTCTTTACATTGAACCAGAAAAAGAGATAGTTGTTAATTTTGAGTTAGCAATTGCAAGAAAAAAAGTAGAAGATGCTGAAGAAAAAGACTTATTAGATAAAGAAGCTGTTACCCTTGATGGAGTCCATATAACACTTTACTCAAATATTGGAACAGTTAAAGAAGTTGAAGATGTTGTTGAAAGCAATGCAGATGGAGTTGGTCTATTTAGAACAGAATTTTTATTTATGGAAAATGAAGGCACAATTCTCCCTACAGAGGATGAACAATTTGAAGCCTACAAGGCAGTTTTAAGTGCAATGGGCGACAAACCGGTAATTTTTCGGACTCTTGATGCTGGCGGTGATAAACACATTAGTGCACTTGGAATTCCTAAAGAAGAAAATCCTTTCTTAGGATGGAGAGCAATACGTTATTGTTTAAAACGACAAGAAGTATTTAAAACACAATTACGTGCACTTTTACGTGCGAGTCTATATGGAAATGCTAAAATAATGATTCCTATGATTATTTCTAAGGAAGAGGTTTTAGAGTCAAAAAGAATAATTACAGATGTTGCTGCAGACCTAAAAGAAAAAGGTATAGAAGTAAAAGATATCCCAATCGGAATTATGATAGAAACGCCTGCAGCCGTAATAAATGCAGAAGAACTTGCCACTGTTTCTGATTTTTTTAGTATTGGTACAAATGACTTAACCCAATACACATTGGCTGTTGATCGTGGGAATGACGAAATTGCCGATTTATACGATGAGGGACACCCAGCAGTTCTAATGAGTATTAAACAGGTAATTTCTGTTGCAAATAAAGCGGGTATTCCTGTAGACATATGTGGCGAAATGGCAGGAAACCCTGAATTTACAGAGATTTTATTAAAAAGCGGATTGCGCGAGTTTAGTATGAGCCCTCGCCTAACACTTAAAATAAAAAAACTCATTCGTTCGTTAACTACAACATAATCTAACGATTTTAAAACCATAAGGTTAGGAGGATATTATGAAAGAGAGCATTCAAAAAGTTGGAAAATTCTTGAGTGGAATGGTTATGCCCAATATTGGAGCATTTATTGCATGGGGTTTTATAACTGCATTATTTATCCCAGATGGTTGGTTCCCAAATGAGTCTTTGGCTTCTATAGTTGGTCCAATGCTTAAGTACTTAATCACTATCCTTATTGGATATCAAGGTGGTAAGATGCTTGCAGGAGACCGAGGAGCTGTTATTGCAGCAATTGCAACTATGGGTGTAATTGCTGGTGCCGATCAAATAATGCTTATGGGTGCAATGTTAATGGGTCCATTAGCTGGTTTTGTAATTAAAAAATTTGATGACAACTTTGCTCACCGATTACCTGCTGGTTTTGAGATGCTTATTAACAATTTTTCAGTAGGAATTTTAGGGATGCTTTTAGCAATTTTTGGCTACTATCTTATTGGTCCCTTTATGGCTGCTATCTTAGGTATTTTAACTGCAGGCGTTGCTGTATTAATCGACAATAACCTTCTTCCCTTTGCAGCAGTATTCGTTGAGCCAGCAAAAGTACTATTCTTAAATAATGCCATTAATCACGGTATATTTACTCCTATTGGGATAGAGCAAGCATCACTTACTGGGAAATCAATTATGTACTTGTTAGAAGCAAATCCAGGGCCTGGACTTGGAGTCCTTGTTGCCTATTGGTTATTTGCTAAAGATAAGACAACACGTGATACAGCACCTGGGGCTGCTATTATCCACTTCTTCGGTGGTATACACGAAATTTACTTTCCATACATTCTCATGAATCCAGTACTTATTGTAGCACCTATAGCTGCATCAGTTGTTACTATTTTTTATTACAGTTTATTTAGTGTAGGATTAGTTGGACCTGCATCTCCAGGTTCTATTATAGCATTTCTTGCAGTTGCTCCAAAGGGCGAAACACTTTCTGTACTGATTGGTGTTATAATTGCATCAGCAATATCCTTCTTAGTTGCTTCACCAATTATCAAGATGAGTGCAGCAAAAAACCTTGCAGATGCACAAAGTAAAATGCAGGATATGAAAGCTCAATCTAAAGGGACAGGCTCAATTAAAACTGATAATAAAATAAATATAATTATTTTTGCATGCGATGCAGGAATGGGATCAAGTGCAATGGGTGCAACAAAATTTAGAAAACGAATTGAACCCTTAAATCTTGGTATTACAGTAACAAATAAATCTGTTGATTCAATACCTCCAGACGCAGATATTGTTGTTTGTCAGGCAACTTTTATTGAAAGAGTTAATAAGAGCTCTCCTAAAGCACAAGTTGTAACAATTGCAAACTTTTTAGCAGATCCTGCTCTAGACAATCTATATGAGTCACTTCAAGGGAACAATGCAGAAGAAAAACCAGAAGTTATGGTTGCAGAAGGTATCAAACTTGGTTGTAAACCTGTAAGCAAAGAAGAAGCTATTAAAACAGCTGGCGAATTACTACAATCGCTTGGGTGTGTAGAATCTGACTACGTAACTGCTATGTTAGAAAGAGAAAAAATTTCTACCACATACATGGGAGAAGGAGTAGCTATTCCACAT
Organism: uncultured Treponemataceae bacterium; assembly: GCA_964371205.1. Taxonomy (GTDB): domain Bacteria; phylum Spirochaetota; class Spirochaetia; order Treponematales; family Treponemataceae; genus CAYJNB01. The sequence continues at coordinate 3,438 of CAYJNB010000109.1, read as the reverse complement.
GGTACTGATCAAGCCAAAAAGTTTGTCAAAAAAACAGGAATTGTCTTCTTTCAATATCCTGACGGCATTGATTTTGGGGACGAAAAAGCTTATATGGTTTTTGGAATCGCCGGAATCGGAGAAGAGCACATTGACTTACTTTCTAAAATCAGTGAGTACATCGATGAAGAAAAAGCAAGAGAAATCTTACTCACAGCAAAAAATCCTTCTGAAATACTAGCATTATTTAAAGACTAAATAAGGATTTTAATTTCGGAGTGTCATGTGACGCTCCGATTTTTTTTAAACCACGATATATGGAGATTACAATGCAAAAAAAAGCTATTCAATTGGGAGCAGGAAATATTGGGAGAGGTTTTATCGGGGCACTCTTACAGCAGGCAGGGTATCATGTAGTATTTGCCGATGTTAATGAAGAGATCATTAATAAAATTAACCAAGATAAAAAATACACCGTTCATGTAATGGATGAGCAGCTGAGAACTGAAGAAATTACAAATATAAGCGCTGTTATTTCTACAAAGCCAGAAATGATAGAAGAAATTGCACAAGCGCAAATGCTGACTACTGCAGTTGGACTCGTTATTCTTCCACGTGTCGCAAATCCGATTGCACAAGGAATTAAACTAAGAAAAGAACAAAATAATACTGAGTATTTAAACATAATTGCGTGCGAAAATGCAGTAAATGCAAGCAGTACGCTCAAAGATGCAGTCTACGCAGTACTTGATGACGATACAAAAGTATTTGCAGATTCATATATTGGATTCCCTAATTGCTCTGTTGATAGAATAGTACCGCCGGTAAAAAGCGAAAATATAATAGATGTAGTTGTAGAAAACTATTATGAGTGGAATGTAGAAAAAGCAGGATTTAAAGGCCCTATTCCACAGATTACTGGAATGAATCTAGCTGAAAACCTTATGGCCTACATTGAACGAAAATTATTTACACTAAATACTGGACATGCCATATGTTCATATATTGGGTATCTTAAAGGACTTAAAACAGTTGATCAAAGTATTTGCGATGATGAAATCTATACAATTGTAAAAGAAGCAATGATAGAAAGTGGAGAGGGACTTATAAAAAAATATAATTTAGATAAGGAATCACACCTACAATACATCGATAAAATTATTAAACGATTTAAAAATAAGTACTTAGAAGATGATACAACACGCGTAGGTCGAGAACCGCTTAGAAAGCTTAGTCCAACCGATAGATTAGTTAATCCAATGATGACAGCTTATAATTATGGCTTCGGGGTTACAAATCTTGTAATTGGTATTGGAGCTGCCTTGCATTATAATAATGCTGAAGACCCTCAAAGCATTGAATTACAATCAAAAATCACTCAACTGGGCGTTCGTAAAGCATTTACAGAGATATCACAAGTGAGTGACCCTGCGCTCCTCGATATGGTTGAAAAAGCATACGTAAGCTTTGAAGAATAAAAATATAGTTTAAGCTAGTATTTACCCACTAGCTTAAACTTGTTTTTTAAAAAATTAACTAGATCCTGTTCCACTCATAGATAAATTCCATCATGTATTGCTGTATATTATTAAACCACTTTTTTTGAAAAGCAACTGCATCTTTACCAATATAACGGTAATGCCAAGACTCCCACATATATCCAGTGATTGGCTCATATCCTTGTGGGTACGACAAGGAAAAACCATAGTTAGCGGCATTCTCAAACACCCAGATACCTTCGGGTGTTTGCGCAAAATCGTTTGTAATTGAACCAAAATCAATTACAGTTCCGAGCTGGTGCTGGCTTGAACCTGGACGTGCAGACTCTCTATCTGCAGCCTCCTGCCCAAATGTAGAAACATTCCAATTATATACACGCTCTTGATAATCATACGATCGATATGCAGAACTAACAAGCAGTTTAAGTCCTTCATTTTGAGCCCCTTCTGCCATAGCTAACAATGCATTATATGCTGGTAGCCTTAGACTCATACCAGCCTTATTTACCGAAAATAAATCATTTGCTGTTAACTCAATTAAGTCATTGGGCTCGTAACTAGCATCTAAAAAATGACTCTTATCTGCTAAAAGTAAAAGATTATCTTTATCAGTTGCTATAAGTAATTCTAATTCAGTTATAAATTGTTCTACCATTTCGTCAGAAAAAGTAAGGGAAGGAATTTCGTGTTTTGCATAAATTCCTAAAATAGCTTGCCGTTGTTGCTCAATAGCAGCTTTTTTTTCTATCGCTGCCTTATTTTGACAGCCTGCAAAAGGCATACAAACACACAAAACCAAGCAACTAACAAGAAGTCGCTTACTTGAACTTAAAAAACTCATATTATGTCCTATTATTTTTTATTTTTATTAATACTGAACAAGAATCCTCGTTCATTACATGGTCTGTTATTACATATGCATTATATAATTTTTTTAAAATTTCTGCTGCAGGTTTTTTTTCTTTAAGCACATTAGCAGCTGTAAGATCAGGATGAAATTCTCCTGTACTTGCAATCAACACTGTTGCCTCATCTAAACTTACCTGAGTAACTTCTGGAATGTACACACCATTTTTTAACTGCAAGGCTGTACTCAATCTTTTTGGAGTATACATTTTTTCCGAATCTTGTGAGTAAAGTAAAAATGTTTCTATTCCAAAACAAGTATAGGCTAAGGTTTGTTTTTCAAAATCTACAAGCATAAATAAACCAGAAAAAACATGTTGTTCAGGTAAATTCTTTGCAAAAAAACTATATGTTTTTTGCACCAATTCTTGAATATTATCTGTTTGTGTGGCAAAAAGTCGCACCATTGTTTTTAAAATAACAACTGACATACAGGTAGAAAGTCCATGTTTGCAAAAATCACCCAGTATGACTATGTAACGATTTTCATCGACTGCAATAAAATCTACATATGCACCGTGTAGTTTTTTTATTGAAGATATAAAAATAGCACTTTCTGCATTCGAATGGTTAATAGGATCAACATTATTATAAACCGATTGAATAACTTCGGCAGAAAACAACACGTTATTTGAAGAAACACTCGCAAGCGGTTGTAATGCAATGTATTTTAAATAGCACATAAATACATACATATGTGAGTATATTTCATTTAATGTAGATTGACTATCAATTCCGTAACCCTTCTTTGTTTCTTTTTGCCCCAAGATAATTAAACCGAGCAACTCACCATCATGGTGGATAACCATACAAGAAGTCGCATTATAACTCATTAAATAGTCATACACTTCTTTATTGTTTTTTTCTAATAAGCTATTTGTAAACAAAACAGGAGAGCGCTGAGAAAGATATTTAAAAACAGACTTGTTGTAATTGGTGGATAAGAATACGTTTTTGAAGTTGTAAAAACAGACCTAAAATTTTCGTTATCGTTATTGAATAGAAAATGGATATCTTTAACACCGGTGTTTTTTCGCAAAAAATTCGCAACATA
>CAYJNB010000108.1:1595-7167 GCA_964371205.1 uncultured Treponemataceae bacterium | reverse complement strand
TATTTATTGTATAAAAATTCTGTCAAGGTTGAAGCAACTATTGAAACTAAAATAAGTAATAATGAATTATAACTTTGAGTAATCCATAAAAGCACACAAAATAAAGCAAATGCTACATAGTAAAAAATAGAAACTTGCCTAACAGAAGGATAAATAAAAGAAAAAGGTCCTTGCGATGATTGTATTTTAGCCATTTTTTATGTCCTCATTCTTAATATTTATTATTGCTTGATTTAATTTTAATCTAGATGGACAAATAGCATTGCAAACACTGCAATCGTAACAATGCGCAGCTTCTTTTCTATAGCCATCAACCCCTGCATAAATCATATCAGGATGCAATTTAGCTGGGCAATTTAATCGACATTTACCACATCTAATACAAGCATAACTCTCTCTATCTTGCAAGTTTTCTTTTGCCATAACGTAAATTGATTTTAAGTTTTTAGTTACCGGAGAGTTTAAGTCTAGTACTTCGTTTCCACGAATAAGCCCGTTCGCTATTATTCGTCCAACTTTTTTATTACTAATTTTACATTCAGCAATTAACTTATGAATTGGAGAGCCAATACGTATTTTTAGAATTTTTGGTTCATTTATACAGTCTCCAGATACAAACACAAATTGTTCCATAACAGGCTCATTGTAAACAAGGCTTTCGTATAAAGTATATAGTGTTGTTGAGTCCACCATTAAGTCATCTAAGCTTACTGATGCAAGTTCCTTAATATTTGTTTTACGAATCAAGTCAACAATTTCTTTCCCCCCCCCACATGGGTAGAAAGAGGTATTTATTGGTATAAAATGAGAAGGAAATTCAAACAAGACATTTTGAATCTCTGTATCAGGATTTTTACATATAAATGTAACTGGATCATATAAAAAAACTACACAGGGGGATTTTAGTGCAGTGGATAAAAGAATTGCTCCATCTAAAACCTTATGCAAAAACTGTTTACACATAAAAGTGTCTGTATAACATGTTGGATCTAAATCATACAAGCGCACAATTAAAATTGGAGATTCTTTTTTTTCTTTGGTTATCTTTATTTGCTCGCTAAGTAGCTGAGGGTCTTTAAACGTATTTATTACTCCCTTTGTATCTAAATCGTAAATTATCTTATCAGGTTCAAAGGAGTCTATTTTCTTTTTTTTCTTGAGCTTGCCTAAGTGGGAAAAGGACCCAGACAAATGTATTTCTACTGCATTTGATGTTGTACCATCAAAGAGAGATATCTGATCAAATGCAGCTACAATGCCAGGTACTGACGTATGTATATTGCCATGTTCTTCTTTATCTGAATATAAAAGCTGGCCTTCTTTAATCTGCGAGCCAATTTTAACTTTTAGTCCGTCAGAAGATGTCAAAGGTACCGGAATAAATACCTTTTCCGGCAAATACGCACTTTTAAACGTATTAGGAATATCTTCTTTATAATCAACTATATTTTTTACCTTAACCATTTATTAGCCTTAAACAATACGAGTATGAATACTGATAATATACCAATAACAAAAAAGAGTAAACTACTATTTGCAGAAACTGATTTTTTTAGTTCATCAGTATAGTTTACTGCGAAATAACCGCCTTGATCATATAGGACAGTCTCAATTGAAGGCTCCGCTTTTCTTATTTTGTTCAGCAGAGAATCCAAAAAATCAGCATTAAATGTAAGCACTAGCTCATTTGTTTTTGTTATCTTACCATCTGAGTAAACATAACGTGGAAAAAACACCTCTTCGTCTGCTACTGGAAGATGCTTATCTTTAAACATATTTGTATACGGAAAGCTTGCAGAATTCCACGCAAATTTAATATAGTCGATAAGAGTAGGAATTGAGTTGTCCTTATATTCTTTCGCTATACTATAATCTTTCAGATCAAAACTAGAAGTTATGGTGTTTTTTATTGGAGCTGGAACCGACAATCCATCAATTCCTGAGGCAGGAGAAAACTGTTTAGAAAAAATATAAAAAAACTGGACAGATAACAGTATAGCAACTAAAAGAATAGACAATCTAAATAATCTAGCTTTTACAAAATCTGATTTTCTGATAGGCCGCATAGTAAGAGGCACAAAAGCCCTTTTTAAAGTGAATATTTTAATTATAAAAGTATATACATAAAATATAGAAAAAGAGCATATACTTGCACAAATAAATAAGACTAAGCTTAAAAAGCCGGCAAAGAGAGATATTAAAACAGCTGAAAGAACAAGAAAAAGAAAAAATACATTTTTTTTACAGTACGAAAAAAAACCATTTTTGTTACTGTGCTCTTGTAATAAAAATATAATAAACATAGCAATCACGGATGAAGCACAGATCTCAACAAGTTGTACCTTAAATAAAAGTAGTACATAAGGAGAAGCTAGTGCAATAAACAAAATCCGTCTTTTTGAATACAGACATATCAACAGAAAAAATATAAATGCAATTATTGAAGGAATAATAGAAGTCTCTTTTTTTTCATCCATACCCCATGTTGCATCCAAATTTTCTACTGCCGATTGAGCAAGTTGTAGTTGCTGAGCATTATTTTTTATATAAAACAAGTTATGTGTTTTATCTTTATCAGAAAAATATTTAGAAACTGCATTAGAGTAACTTTGACCCGATTTATTAAGTAAATCAGAAAATTGAGTATTGTATATCCCCTGCACTGTATCATTTGCATACATTTGCTTTTTTACTGTTGATTGAGAAATAATTTCTCTAACGCCTTTATTACGTAATTCTGAGAGAACCGTCTGTTCAGCAACCGAAGCATCGACAGCAAGTACACGCCAGTTATTCCAAAGAGGTTCTTCTGCTTGAATCTGTATATTAACTATACAAAAAAGAGTCAAAATTATGAGTGAAATTGAAATAGATACATGTGTTTTTTTCATACTATAAAACAGAAAAAGCTAAACCTATAAAAAGCCCCAAAAGAGAACCTACAAAAACTTCTATGGGTTTATGCCCGTGAACCTCTTTTAAAGGGTGATATTTTAATGGTGTTATTTCTTCAAGCGACTTACCAATCTTATTTATCATTTTTCCTTGCATCCCACTCGAGCGCCTAACTCCAACAGCATCTCTAATTACTACTAATGCAAAGCAAAGAGATAAAATAAAAATATCAGAACCAATACCCTCTTTACAACCAATTGTAGTACAAACAGAAATAACTAAGGCAGAGTGACTTGATGGCATGCTGCCTGTTCTCCAGACAGAAAATTCAATTAACTCGTGGAGTGAATTTATTTTACCACCTATCAGATTGATACATGTTTTAATAAACTGAGCAGAAAACCAACTAAAAAGTGCAGCTAAGAAAACAGGATTTTGAATAAGTAATTTTAGTTCGTCTTTTACTGTATTATACATACGATATATTCGCCCACATAGTGTATTTTGTCAAGTAGGTACTTGCACTATGCTTAAATAAAATCTATAGTGTCAAAAGATGAAATACAGTCAATTTATAGCTGGTTCGGACGATCAAGGTCGTAGAATCGACAGGGTACTTAGAAAAATACTTCCAAACATTCCACTTTCTCGCATATACACCTCATTGAGAACGGGTTTTATAAAGGTTAATGGAAAGAAGAAAAAGCCCTCAGATTTTCTAGAAGAAAATGATATTATAACTATTGCAAGCGTAATTGTTTTAGATAATGCCACAGAAGAAAGTACTAAAAAAAAATCAAGCGTATCACAGTTAAGTACAAAAAATACAATCGATACGGAGCATTCTGAGCTAGAAATTTTATTTGAAAATGACAATGTTATGATAATAAATAAGCCATACAACATAGCTGTGCAAGGTGGTAACAAAAAAGAAAGTAATATTGCTCTTCTTGTCTCAAATCTTAAAAAAACAAATAGTTTTTCATTGGCATTCAAACCGGCCCCTTTACACCGGTTAGATAAAAAAACAACTGGGCTTCTTGTAGTCTCTCAGAGCATAAAAGGAGCACAGGTTTTTTCAGAACTTATTCGCGAGCATGCCTTTACAAAAGAATACCTAGGAATAGTTGAAGGTTATTGTGATGTAAATGAAACATGGGAAGATTCTTTAGAAAAGAATGTAGATAATACAAGTTCTTATCATACAGTAAAAAAGTCTCTTACTGTAGATAAAGCAAAAAAGGCAATCACACGAGTTAATGCATTATCTCATGGATTTTACAAAAATTCTCCAGTTACACTAGTTCGTTTTACAATTGTAACAGGGCGTACGCATCAAATTCGCGCTCAGACAAGCATTCACGGCTACCCTCTATTAGGTGATATAGCATATAACTCAAAGCAAAACTCACTTGGTGCAGAAACTGGCCAAGACTTTTATTTACATGCTCATTCTTTACAGTTTTCTGAAAACAACACAATAGGATTACCAACCAAAATTACAGCCCCCCTAAATGTTTTTTTTATTAAAATGCTTGAATTATGCTTGCTAGAGTACGGTAATTAGACGTATAATAAATTCATGAGTTTTATAAGCAATATATTTTGGTTTTTTAAAGGAACAACTATTTATGCACTAGTAGGCGAAAGCGGCACAGGGAAAAGTTTTCGTGCAAAACTCGTTGCCCAAAAATATGGTATAAACCTGCTAATTGATGATGGCTTATTAATAGAAAACGATAAAATACTTGCAGGCCATACCGCAAAGCGAGAAAAGAGTTTTTTAGCTGCTGTCCGGGTAGCACTCTTTGATGACAAGTCACACCGGGACGAAATAGCTCGAAAGCTAAAAAAGATGACTTTTAAAAAACTATTAATTCTTGGAACTTCCGAAAAAATGGTTAACAAAATTGCAGTACGATTGCAAATACCAAAGCCAACAAAGATAATTAGAATTGAAGATATTGCGACAAAAGAAGAAATTGAGAAAGCTATTCACTCACGAAGAATAGAAGGAAAGCATGTTATACCAGTTCCTTCTATTGAAATAAAAGTTAACTACCCTAAAATTTTCTATGATGCTGTAAAAGTACTTTTAAAACGCAAACAAACACCTTTGTCAAAAACAGAGGTTTACCAAAAGATGTTTGAAAAATCAGTAGTTAGACCGGAATTTTCAAAACAGGGTCGAGTTGAAATATCAAAAGCAGCTCTTTCTCAAATGGTTATACACTGCGTAGCTGAATTTGATAAAAATATTAAAGTAAAGAAACTTACAATTAAAACAGATCCTCAAAGCTACCGTTTAATAATACTGGTAGATGTGCCCTTTGGAACACAACTTGCTGGTAAAATACATGAACTACAGCAGTATATTATCAATAATATAGAGAAATACATAGGCACACTAATTGAAGAAGTAAGTATTATTGTTGATAAAATCACTCAAACTGGAGAAAAAAATGATAATAACAAAATCACACATATATATTAAAATCTTTATGCTGATATTATGTTTAGCAATTAGTATCCAATCTTACGCACAAGTGTTGGTAGATTCTGAGAAACCTCAGAATGTTGAATCTGATTTTTACCACATAGTTTTTAATAAAATTGAATCCAAAGAAAATTATATTGAAACCCTTGATTCTTTATATAAAATGTTTAATAAATTTTT
>CAYJNB010000108.1:1162-1585 GCA_964371205.1 uncultured Treponemataceae bacterium | reverse complement strand
CATAGATTTAGAGTTATATTGTTTGCAATAGAAGATGAGTATAAAGCGTATGTAAGAACAAAGACAGGTGGTGTCGATGTAACAACAAATGCTATTTATTTACGTTATACAAAAATTGAAGACTCAGAAGTTGTTATATTCTCCGAGAACATCCATACTGAAATGGGGATTCGTCAATTATTTTTACAATATTTAAGTTATTATCTTCCAAATTATCCTCAATGGTTGTTTGGAGGTTATACATTATTTTTTGAAAACCAAGGAGTAAAAGAAAACCCATGGATTGAAACTGGAAAAAATCTTTCGGAAACTCCTGGAGAGAGACTAACACTAAGTCAAATAATTACTGCTGAAAAATCAACCTATACAGTTAATCGTCTTTTTCCACAAGCTCTTTTACTTGTTAAATTTTTCGAAGAAAAT
>CAYJNB010000108.1:0-1152 GCA_964371205.1 uncultured Treponemataceae bacterium | reverse complement strand
AAAATGCAGATAACACCTACCGAAGAATGCTTTTTAATGGTATAGATGCATTAAAAAATGGCACAGAATATGACAGAGCATTTTTAGATTACGCAGAACAATGGATTGGAATACACAATGCAGATGATGCTTTTAGTATTTATACATCGACACTTTATACAAAAAACAGTGCCTTATCCGAAGGTATTGCACAGTTTACTCAAAATAATATTGAAAAAGCGCAATTAAATTTTTTTGATGTTCTTGCAGTTGATCAAACAAATTCAATTGCGCAATATTACCTTGGGCTAATCGCGTATGATAATAATGACTACGATATGGCAAAAAACTGGTATTTAAAGGCATTAGAGTCTGGTAAAAATCAAGCGCAAATAAACTGGGCTCTAGCAGTTGTAAGTTTTGGGTTAGAAGAATATGACCAATCACTCTCTTTTGCACAAAAAGCTCAAGAGCTGGATCCTGTTAAGTACACTGAGCAAGTTAAAACTCTTAAAAATGCAATTATAGCAGGTCAAACACCAAAAATAATTACTGAATAAAGTACCTTATTATTCACCTTTTTTTGTGGTGTTTTTTTGCTGATTACGACTTTGATAGGATCTTCTTCTTTTTTGCGAAGAAATTGATATGCCTATTTCTTTTAGAATCGACTGCACAGCAAATTCTAGCTCTAGACGCGGAGGATTCATAGGCAGAACAAATTGCCGACAAGACTTCCACGTTTTAGAATAGAGTTCTGCAACATTATGTAGATTTTCAATTTCTTTGTTCCAATCTGTGAGCATTAAAACAAAACTGTAAATAATATATTTAAGTCGCTCACCTAACCTTTCGCCGCCATTTAAGCCATCTAATTCTTGCAATTTTTCTTGATAACTTCGAGAAAAATGTATGCTAGTCTCTAATAGACTGGATGCAGCAGGTTGTATATACATAAAGGTATCTGTTTCTAAACTTTTTTTAATTATATCATAAGTGCAGCCTGCATTGAGAATTTTTATTATTTCCTCAGTTAATCTTGAAGGAGAAACGGTTGCAAGCAAGTGAGCGGACTTTCGAATTTTTCTTTTAACTAAAAAAGGTAAATGAAACTGTGAAGTAGCTGCATATTTAATTGCTCGAATCATTCTAACTGGATCTTCTTTAAATATA
>CAYJNB010000107.1:3229-7174 GCA_964371205.1 uncultured Treponemataceae bacterium | reverse complement strand
ATAATTATTGTAAACAGGATTACTTAAAGTATATCAGAATTTAATTTTTTTGCAACAAAAATAGTGGTATCTTAGTAATTTTTTAGTATATTTTCAGTAAGTCGATATGTTGTCCACTCCTCCATAGCGACTGCTTCAAAACTTTTGTAAAACGCGATAGACGGTTCGTTCCAATCAAGGCAACTCCATTCCATTCTGCCACAATCTTTTTCTTTTGCAAGGTTTATAAGGTATTTGAAAAGAGCAACACCAATTCCTTTTCCGCGGAATTCGGGATAAACAAAAAGATCTTCAAGGTATAGCCCTGGTTTACCAAGAAAGGTCGAAAAGTTATAAAAAAAGAGCGCAAATCCTGCGCTGTGGATTGAACCATCGTCCGCCGTGTATTCTGCAATGACTACCTCTGCTCCTTTTTTTACAAATAAATTTTCGCGCAAAATTTGTTCAGTTGCAACTACATCATCAGACATTTTTTCGTAGTCGGCGAGTCCCTTTATAAAATGAAGAATGAGCCCTTCATCTCCTTCGATTGCGACTCGAATTTTTATATTTGAATTCATTTTATTTCCTTTGCTTTTTGAGAAAGCGCGTGAATAAATTTTTTATTTTCTGAAGGAATGTACAGTGTTAACTCAATCAGTTGTTGGTGAGTGTCTAAAAACGAAATTGTAACACACATGTCTTTTGGCGAAAAAATTGAAAATAAACTCTTCTTTGGTTCTGCACATTCAATCTTAGTGATTACCTCATACTCTATACTCAGTAACTGAGGTTGAGGAGGTGCAACATCGCGTGCTCTAAAAAGCGACATAAGAGAATTTTCTGTTGCATGATCATAAAAATGAAATGAGTTTTCGCCAATTAAAAATAAGCCCCACAATTCTGTGCGGCCTGGTGGAATATTCAATTCTGTTTTGTTTATTCCAGAACTCTCATTTAAGCGCGCCAAACTAAGGTTTAATATAGTATCTTTATGTGTTCTTTCAAAAAAATTACAAAAATCTCGTTGTTGTTTATTCATAAAAACAGTATACCACGAAAGGGCAAAAAAGAAAATATATACATTTTATGAGAATAATTAGAAGAAAAAGTAAAAAATTCGTAAAAAGTTATTGACAGTAGAAAAAACGTCCCATATAATGGACTTAGTTCATATATATGAAAACGAATGAACTAAGGAAGGTTAAAATGAACGGTTATACAGGAATGCCAACTGAGATATTTAAATCTAGAGTGGCTATATTAACTAAAAAGTTGCAAGATGCAGGAAAAGATGGACTTTTTATATTTAGTGATGAATATAGAACAGGGTATAGTACATATGTTTCTGATTTTAAACCAATCAATATGATTGAAGAGTCTCCTCAGGGTGTATACATAAAAAAAGATGGAACGGTTGTATTATTTCTTGGAGCTATCAATGCGCAAGCAGCAAGACAAGTTTCTTGGATAGAAGATGTTCGTGATATCGAAACTATTAAATCTTTCTTTAACGATTTACAAAAAGAAAAAGGAAGTAAACTCGATATCGGATTGTCTGGGGAAGATTTGTTACCAGTGCGTTACTACAAACTAATTGAAGAGTTGCTTTCAAATAGCACATACGAAAACTGGGATGAGCATATGCACCAAATGAGAATGGTTAAGTGCCCAGAAGAAATTGAACTACAGAAGATAGCTTGCGAAATTGGAGATGAGTCTCTAAGAGCTGTTATAAAAAAATTAAAAGATGGAAGCGAAATAACAGAGCTTGGCTTATGTGCTGTTTCCGAAGATGTAATGAAACAAATGGGTGGCGACTTAAGTTGTGCAACTGTTTTAGCATCTGGAATAAACTCAAAAGTTCCTACATGGAGACCAACCCACCGTGTGATTGAAGATGGCGATGCAATTATGATTGATGTTGCCCCAGCTTATAAAGGATATGGAACAGATGTTGCAATTACTTTATTCAAAGGGAAAGCAACCGAAGAACAACAAAGAATTGTAGATTCTGCTCGCGATGTTGTTCTTACTTCTATTAAGGAATTAAAACCTGGAGAAAAAGGTTCTCGAATTTATGACTTGTTCTTAGAAAAATCAATAGAATTAGGCTTAGAACAATACTTTAAACCATATGCAGTTGGTTTGCGTGCAGTTGGCCATAGTATTGGCTTAGATTGTGTAGAACGACCTAATTTAGATATGGATTCAGACTTTATTTTAACAAAGGGAATGACATTAGCACTCAAATATGATCTTCATGGCTTTGACTGGGGTGGTTTGCGCATTGAGTCAGTGTTCTTGGTAGAAGATACAGAGTGTACACTTCTTAACAAGATCTTATTTGAAGTATAACTACTTAAATAGTTATAATATAAACAAAAGGAGTAGAATATGAAAAAAATTCTAGTGGTTGCTTTAGCTTTAGTTGTAGCATTGTCTTTAGTATCATGCTCAAAAAGCAAAGAAGATGAAAAGTATGTGTTAAGAATGGGTATTGTTTCTAGTGCTGGGCACATTCATAATCAGGCTATTACAACTTGGGCAGAACAAGTTAAAGCTGATACAGATGGTAGATTGGAAGTTGTACTTCTAGACAGTGGACAGCTTGGTGGAGAAAGAGACTATATCGAAGGTTTACAATTAGGAAATGTAGATATGGCACAAGTTTCTTCTGCTATTATCAATGGTTTTGTTCCTGACTTTAGCATTATGTCTTTTCCTTACTTATTTGACTCTTACGAAAGTCTTGGAAAAATTGTAACAGGCGAAATTGGAACAAACTTATTTGCTCAATTAGAATCTCTTGATATTATTGGTTTAACATGGTTCTCAAACGGCTTTAGATCTATTTTTACTACAGTTAAGGATGTTCAAACTCCAGAAGATTTGGCAGGTGTAAAAATCCGTGTTATGGAAAGTTCTGTAATGATCGATTCATTGAATGCAATGGGTGCTTCTGCTACTCCAATGGCATATTCAGAGTTGTATACAGCTATTCAACAAGGTCTTCTTGATGGTGGCGAAAATGCTCCTGGAAATATTTTAAGCGATAAATTCTACGAAGTAGCAGATCAAATTGTTATGACTGAACACTTTGCAACTCCTGGTGTTGTAGCAATTAGTAAAAAATCTATGGATAAACTTCCAGAAGATTTACAGGACTATCTTAGAAAAGCTGCTCTAGAGCTTGGAGAAATGGAACGTTCTCTTGATAAAGAAAATCAAGCAAAGGCTATTGAACAATTGGAAGCAAATGGTTCTACAATTGTAACAGTAGATAAAAACTTATTCAAAGCAAAGGCTTTAGAAATGTATCCTAAGTTTGCAACGAGTGTTTCTGCAGAAATTAAAGCATTAATGGCAGAAGAACTTGGCGTTAGCTTAAACTAAGAGGTAGCTTATGTTAGATAGAGTGTCATTGTTTTTTAACAAGTTACTAGACACTATTGTAGTGTTTTGTGTATTTGGTATGGTTATAGTAATCGTATTACAAGTAATTTTTAGATTTGTTTTCAATGACCCTCTATCTTGGTCAGAAGAAATATCTAGATACTTCTTTGTATGGATAACCTTCTTAGGTGCTGCCGTATGTTCACGAGAAAAGGGGCATATAGGCATGGATTTTGTTGTTAATATGTTTCCAAAAAACATTCAAAAAAAAGTAGAGCTTTTTGGATACATTGCAATGATTTTAGTATTAGTCGCAATAGGTCTTTTTTCGTTGCAAACAGTTAAACTGAATTTAATTCAAAAATCACCTGCATTACAATTAAATATGGGTGTAATTTATGCTGCAATTCCTATCGGATTTTTCTATATGACAGTGTACTATACAAAACACCTAATCAATTGTATTCAAGGTAAGTTAGTATATAGCGAACAAGAAGGAGGAATCTAATGTTAGCAGCCCTTTTTGGTGTATTTTTAATTTGTGTAATATTAAATATACCCGTAGCATTT
>CAYJNB010000107.1:0-3219 GCA_964371205.1 uncultured Treponemataceae bacterium | reverse complement strand
ATGCTCATTGCTTCCGTTATTACACTTTTAATTGGAGATTTATCTCTTGCGGCAGTTGCAACAAGACTGTTTGTACAAGTAGACTCTTTTCCTTTAATGGCTATTCCGTTTTTTATTTTGGCTGGGGAGTTAATGAACTCTTCTGGTATTACAACAAAAATTGTTGAATTAGCAAAATCAATGGTAGGTCATATTCGTGGTGGTTTAGCCCACGTAAATATCTTGGCAAGTATGTTCTTTGCAGGAATTTCTGGTTCAGCAACAGCCGATACTTCTGCTTTAGGTTCAATGCTAATTCCTATTATGAAAAAAGATGGTTATAGTCCTGAGTTTAGTGTAGCGGTTACAGCTGCATCTTCAACAATTGGGCCAATTATCCCTCCAAGTATCTTAATGGTTATGTATGCAGTAATTGCAAATGAGTCTGTATCTAAATTATTTTTAGCAGGACTCGTTCCTGGGGTTTTAGTTGGATTAACTCAAATGATTTTAGCATATAGAATTTCGTATAAAATGCATTATCATTCAATAGGCAAGTTTTCTATTAAGAATGTATTAGTTAACTTAAAGTCTTCTATTCTTGCAATATTTATGCCTCTAATTATTCTTGGAGGAATCTTTAGTGGTATTTTCTCAGCAACTGAAGCTGGAGTAGTAGCTTGTGTATATGCATTTATTGTTGGTATCTTTGTTTATAAAACAATTAAGATACGAGAATTACCTGCAGCATTTTTAAGAGCCGCAAAGGTAACTGCACAAGCTTTATTTATAATAAGTTCTGCATCATTGTTTAGCTGGATTTTAGCTTGGGTTGGATTCCCAAAAATGGTATTAGGACTACTTTTATCAATTAGTACTAGTCCTACAGTGGTCTTTCTACTTATTATCGGATTTATTCTGCTACTAGGATTGTTCATTGAAGGCACACCAGTATTAATTATTTTTGCTCCAATCTTTGTTCCTGTTATGCAAGATATGGGAATCTCATTAGTACTCTTTGGAGTTGTATTTATTATGGCTGTTTTAGTGGGTTCTATTACACCTCCTGTTGGTGTTCTCCTCTACTTAAGTTGTAGTATAGCAAAAATACCTGTATCAAAAGCAAGTAAGGCAATATGGCCCTTTGTTTTAACTATTGTATTTGTAATACTCTTGTGTGTGTTTGTTCCGCAGGTTGTGCTATTTATTCCTAATCTTATGTAGATAGAAAACAGTACACATTATTTAAACTTTTTGATATACTTTTAGTATATCAAAAGGTCAACGAGGTTCATAGTGAGTCGCACTACGCTTAAGGTTGTAAGCATACTAGAAACAATAGCTAATGCTAAAGATGGCATTACATTAACTGAAATTGCAAAAAAGAACGATATTCCAAAATCTACGACACATACTATTTTACAGAGTCTCGAAAAGACAAAAATGATTTATATTTGTGACAAAAGTAGAACTAAGTATGCCATTGGGTATAGAAGCTTTACCATTGGAAAAAGGTATGAAGTATCTTCGCAATTTTTAAATTCGGCACAAAAATATGTTGAACAACTAAGCGAAAAGCTTGGAAAGACAGTGTATTTAGTTAAGTTATATAATAATGCAGCATATTGTATTTATAAAAAAGAAATTAATAACGAAATCTTAAAATCTGTTGACGTGGGAGATACTCTACCTCTTTACTGCACAGCAATTGGAAAAGTTTTATTAGCAAATGCAGAACCTTCTGAAAATCAGATTGAAACAATTACATTAACAAAATTAACTGAGAAAACAATTACCGATAAAAGTATTCTTTTGGATGAATTATCTACAATTAAGAATCAAGGTTATGCTCTAGAAGTGGCAGAAATGGATAATCTTTTATATTCAATTGCAGCTCCTGTTTTTAACTTTGAAGGGAAAAGATCTGGAGCAGTTTCGTTCATTGCTCTTATCAATAATCAAACAGATTTTCAAGAAGAAATATATCAAGTAGTTGAGTGTGCAAGAAAAATATCTAAAGAAATGGGGTTTAATCAATAAATTAATGAGAACAATTTATGGGTGATACCAATTTACAGACACAGATTTTTACACAACGTGTAAAAAATATCCAAAAAGAAATAGACTCTCATTCTCTTGATGGCCTAGTAATTTTTAATGAAGAATTTCGTCCGTCTCAAACTATGTTTTTTTCAGACTATTGTCCTGTTCGTAACGTGGAGTTTTCTCCTTCAGTTGTTTTTATAGATAATAGAGAAATTATTCTTTTTTTAGGTTCGATAAATATGGGGCGTGCAAAAGAAGTTTCTTGGATAGAAGATATTCGAGATATACAACGTTTGCCAGATTTTCTGAGTCTATATAAGGAAAATTCTAAGATAGCAATTGCAGGAATTGAAAAAATCCCTATGTATTATAAAAAATACTTAGATAATTGCTGTAATACTTTTGTTGATTACGATTTTGATACAGTTATTAATAACATGCGTCTTATAAAAGAGCCTGAAGAAATAGAAGCCATAAAGAAATCTTGTAACCTAGGAATAGAATCTCTAAAAGCTATGATTAATACTATTGAGTATGGAGTAAGTACAGAATACTCAGTTGCTGCTGTAGGCGAGAACCATATTCGCTCTCAGGGGCATAAAATTGGCTATGATACTATTATTTCTTGTGCAGAAAATACAATTGACAAAACATGGCGTCCCTCCAATCGCGTTATCGAAAAACACGAAATTGTTGTACTCAATATTGTTGCTAAGATTAATGAATATCCAGCATTTTTAACCATAACGCATCCATCAGAGAATGTAGAAGCTAAAAAGATATGCAAGTATGCTAAAGAAATAATTGCTTATATGATTGATACAGTTACAGAAGGCGATTGTGTTACAAAAATTTTTGAATCCTATAGCAAAAAAGTAAAAGAGTTTTCTTTAGAAAAGCATTTTTTACCTCCCAGTATAACTCCAATACGGCTTGGAAGCAGTACTGGGTTAGATGTAATTGAAAAACCTACACTGTATTCTTCTAGTAACTTTATTCTGGAAAAAAACATGGTCTTACTTTTACAGCTCAATTTAAACGATTTTTCTTTTGGAGACTGCAAGTTTGATTTTATAGTGCAAATCGATAAAAAAATGAATTTGCTTTGCAAAGATTATTTTAGCTTATTTTAACTAAGATTTAGTGTAAATCCCCTCAAAACATATTGAGAATTTTTGAAATTTAGTATACAGT
>CAYJNB010000106.1:0-7231 GCA_964371205.1 uncultured Treponemataceae bacterium | reverse complement strand
TATGAGATAAATCCATACAGCGACTCTACCATAAAAACCTAAAAAGATAAAGGGGATAGGATAAGTCATTCATCTTGCTATCTGGGCGTCCCGCTCGCAAAGCTCGCGGCCGGGCTCTTACCTTAGCTGAAGACTACAAAACATCTAAAAGCAAATTAGCATTGCGCTCAAACTCTTCTACAACCTCAAGAACAATATTTGTATTTGTTGTTTGTAACAACGAGATAATTTTTTTATAAGGAAAATTGTACTTATCAATACTATGATGAGAATCTTCGAGAATTACCCCATCTGAGCAATTTGAGTGTAAGTGGCAAGAGATAACTTTTCCTGTATCTAGAATTTTTTTTATGCCTTCAAAAAAGTCAAAATTAAATACAAAAGAGGCAATCCACAAATGCCCAACATCCAAACAAAGGTATATGTCTTTATGATAATTTGCAAGCATAATCATTTCTTCTGGCGTTTGAAAGAGATATGAAACACGAGGGTTTAGGTTTTCTGCTGCAAGCAAGATGCCATTTTGTTTGTATTCTTTTGCTATAAGTGCTAATTGCTCGCAAGCTGTTTTAGAGAAGGCTTTATACTCTGGTGTTTGTATATACTCTGGACTACAAATTGATGTTTTACTATCTACCGTATGTTTAGAAAACTCTTCTGTTTCGAGAAGCTTTTTTCGCTCAGAAAACTTACTTGGCATCGCCTTGTCTGTTACATAACCTGTATGCAACACAACTAATTCAGCCGCAAACTCTTTTGCAACTTGTAATGTTTCGCGTAGATCTTGCATACTTTGGTCTAGCACAGAAGGATTACTCGATGCAAGATTGGGAAAGAATTCGGTTTGCGGGCAACAAGCATGCACAGAAGCAACTCTGCCAGCCAACAGTTTTTTTAATACGGGCAAAGACTTTCTTTCTGTCCTATAAGACAGCTCAAACTGAATACATGAATCGGCAGTACTTAAAAAGTGTTCTACTTCTTTTTCTGTTTTTAATCCAGCAAGAGACATTACCGGCTTATTCATTTGCAACCATCACTTCTACCCCTTTTGATTCAAGCTGTTCTTTTAGAGAATCATCTATTGCATCAGTAATGAGCACATCAATAGAATCCCACATACACACTTTAGCAAGGGATACTTTATTTATTTTTGTTGAATCTACACATAAACAAACTATCGAAGTTGAATGTATCATAGCCTGCTTTGTTTCGGCTTCAATTAGATTTGTACAAGTAATACCTTTTTCGAGTGAAACACCTGATGCCCCAAGAAAAAGAATATCTGCATGTAGTTGCTCAAAAAAACTACGCGAATTACTGCCAATAAGCGAAACGGAAGGTTTTCTTAAAACACCGCCAGATACAATTAGCTCCACGTCTTCACTATTAGAAAGAACTTGAGCTACCAAGAGTGAATTTGTAATAACTGTTAATGGAATTTTAGAAATCAACTGTGCCAGATGAACAGTTGTACTTCCACTATCAACAATAACACTCATGCCCTGCTTTACTAATTTTGAAGCACGTATACAAACTGCCTTTTTTTGATCAGCTTGCTCATTTATCGTATTACTTATAAGACGAACAACCTCTTGCTTTTCTGCAAGTATTGCTCCCCCATGGGTTCTTACTAGATGCCCTTTTAGAGCTAAGTCATCTAAATCGTTGCGAGCAGTTACTTTTGAAACAGAAAAACAGTCTGTAATGTCAGATACCTGCAGAGAACCTTTTTGGTTAAGCATTTCTATAATTCGTCTTTTTCGCTCGCTTG
Source organism: uncultured Treponemataceae bacterium (assembly GCA_964371205.1). Taxonomy (GTDB): domain Bacteria; phylum Spirochaetota; class Spirochaetia; order Treponematales; family Treponemataceae; genus CAYJNB01. Next base: position 5,457 of record CAYJNB010000106.1, on the reverse strand, counting down.
AATTCATATTTTAATCATAGTACATCACTATATAAATGTCCATAAAAAAACAATGTCTTTTTTGTAAAATTCTTGTTCTTTTTATGTAATTTTTTTGTTTTTTCTTGTTTTTTTCTTACCTTTATCTTGTGTTTTTTTACCTTTAGGGTTATTCTAGCTTTAGAAACTTAAAAAGTTAATAAACGGAGGTTTTATGAAAAAACTACTAACAGCTTGTTTAGTTATTTGTCTTTTAGCTTCAGCAGTTTTTGCTAGTGGCGCAAAAGAGGCTTCTTTTCCAGACCCAGAAAAAGTAATCACTATTGTTGTTCCTTTTTCTGCTGGAGGAGGAACAGATATGGCATTTCGTCCTATAGCCGAAATTATGAAAAAGAACACTGGTGTAAATGTTATTATTTCAAACATTCCAGGTGCAGGTAGCGCAACAGGTACTAACGAAGTACTACAAGGCGAAGCAGATGGATACACCATCTTAGCTGGTGGAACTCACACAATTGGTGCAACAATGCAAGGTTTAACCGAAGGGTATAACGAGCTAGATGGCTTAGCAGGATTAAACTGGGATCCCTTTGTTGTAGCAGTACATAAAAGCAAACCTTGGAATTCTTTTGAAGAATTAGTAGCTGCAGCAGAAAAAGACCCAGGAAGCATTTCTTTAGGGAATGCTGGAATGGGTGGTGCAACTGGTGTAGCATCTGTTGGATTAAACCTTGCTTTTGATAAATCATTTAATGTAACCCCATTTAATGGTGGTGCTGATCTAATCGCCTCTGTTCTTGGCGGACACTGTGATGTAGGTATTTTCTCTCAATCAGAAATTGTTGCTAACAAAGACAGCCTAAAACCATTAGTTATTCTGTATCAAGATCGTAGCGTTCTTGCTGACTTAGCATCTGTTCCAACATTAAAAGAAACAGGATATGATATTTCTATTCCTGCTGGTTCTTTTAAATCTTTCTCTGTAAAGACAGGAACACCTGAAGAAGTACAAAAAATTCTTATTTCATACATTGAAGATGCAATTAATAGCCCAGAATATGCAGATTTTATGAAGAAAAACGGTCTTATACCTGCTTTTACTAAAGGAACAGAGTATAATACTTATGAAGAAGGAATTATTGCTGAGTATATGCCTATTATGAAAGAGGCAGGTTTATACAAAGAATAAATCACATAGTGGGTGTCCTTTTTAGGGCATCCATTTAAAATCAAGGAGGAGCAAATGAATTCTCACAAGAGAGTACCGGCAGCATTTATGATTCTGTCGGTTTTATATTTTATTTTTGTAGTTACTTCAGAACAGAGCAAAATGATTGGCGATGAGTTAGGTGGAGACCCTGGAAGCATGCTTCTTCCGCTTATTTTATCTGTCGGAATGTTTATTCTTTCTGCATTTATTTTTTTTACAGAAAAAGAAACAAAACAAGAAGTACTGTCTAAGCAACAGCTTCAACTTCTTTTTTTTACGTTAGTTCTTTGTATTGTATATGTTCTAACTTATAGACAAATCGGATTTATATTAAATTCAACTATATTATTATTTTTATTAACTTATAATTTTAGCAACCAAAATGCACAAAAAAATATAAAATCTGTTGCACTTGGATTACTTGCTACTCTTTTTGGTATGTTACTAGTCTACACCATTGGAAGAGAAATAAGCAGCCTTCTATTTTCTTTAGCTCGAAGCACAAAAATCGTCTGGATTGGATCTTCTTTTACTGTTTTTTCTGCTAACATACTTGTATTAGCATTAGTTTTTTTAGGCTTAAAAGCGCTTTCTTCTCGAATTTTACGTAAAAAAATAGAGAAAGCTCCATATATACGAACTATGCATATTTGCGCGTTCGTTACAATTGCAACGGTTGAATTACTTTTTTTAATTTTCCGCCAATTGTTTTTAGTAAATTTATCAGCCGGTTTAATTAACTGGTAAGGGGAGAATTATGGAACTTTTTTTAGATGGTTTACAGCAAATAGCTAATATTACTACATTCTTTTGGATAGCATGTGGGGCTATTTTAGGAATTATATTAGGAGCCTTACCAGGCTTAACAGCAACAATGGGTATAGTCTTAATGCTTCCCATTAGTTTTCAATTACCTACAGTAACAGGAATGGGGCTACTCTTAGCTGTTTATTGCGGGGCAGTCTCAGGAGCATCGATTCCAGCGATTTTGCTTGGGATACCAGGAAATCCAAACGCTATAGCAACAATTCAAGATGGAATTGGTATGACAAAAAAAGGCTTGGCTGGACCAGCTTTAGGGGGAGCTATTATAGCTTCTTTAATAGGCGGTTTAGGAAGTTTAGTTTTTCTTGTTCTTTTTGCACCTCTTATTGCAAACTTAACACTTGCCTTTGGACCAGCAGAGAAAGCAACTCTTGCATTAGTAGGTCTTACTATTATTGCATCAGTTTCTTCTAAAAATATAGCAAAAGGTTTACTCATGGGGTGTTTTGGTTTAGCACTCGCTTTTCTCGGAACAGACCCTTTTAATGGAGCAATTAGAATTCCATTTCAATCCATATTGGCAAAAACTCCGCTTGCAGGAGGAATTGAATTAGTACCTGCTCTCATTGGTTTATTTGGAATATCGCAGTTCTTTCTTGATATTAGCTCTCTAAATAAACCTAAACAGAATATTGATCAAGTAACAATTAAGAAGATTTTTCCTTCGCCGAAAAAGATTATCTCAATGTGGCGAATCATAGTTGAATCTTTAGGTATCGGAACATTTATTGGTGCAATTCCAGGAACAGGGGCATCAATTGCAGTTTTTATGGCTCAAAATAGAGCAAAGAGCATATGCGAGAATTCTAAAGGAAAGCTAGCCCCTATTGGGTCAGGCTGCCTAGAAGGTGTTTTTGCACCAGAAGTTGCAAATAATGCGGTAACTGGTGGAGCTCTTATTCCATCACTCGCTTTGGGTATTCCAGGGGATGCCTCAACCGCAGTTTTAATTGGAGCTTTGATGATTAAGGGTGTTACACCTGGGTTTTCATTGTTTACAAGTAATTTAGATTTAGTTTATGCAATATTTGCAGCTTTGTTCCTTGCAAATATATGTATGGCAGTCTTTCAGCTAGCTGGTGTAAAATTATATCCAAAGATTTTGAATGTTCCATTAAACCTATTAATGCCAATTATTTTAATACTCTCGTTTATTGGAGCTTATGCTATCGCAGGTCAAGCAACTTTAGCTGGAACGTTCAACATGGGTGTTGCCTTAGTTATGGGTATAATTGGCTATTTTTTACGTAAAAGCGACTACCCAATTGCACCTATTGTTTTGGGCCTAATTTTAGGCGAAATGTTTGAAGAGAACTTTAGACGAGCTGTAAAACTTGCTCAAGGAGATTTTTTGATCTTCTTTACAAAGCCAATTTGCTTAGTCTTTATTGCTTTCTCAATCCTCTCTTTAGTTTTACCATTACTTAAAAAAAAGGCTAAAAAATAGCATGAAAATAACTTTTCTTGGAATAAATGGCAGCATACAATCAGCCACCTCGGGAAATACTTCTTTGCTAGTGCAATCAGAGCAATCAGCTGTCTTAGTTGACTGCTCTGGGAGCCCTTTACAAACATTGAGCTGTGCTAATTTTGACTATACAAAACTCGATGCATTAGTTTTGACGCACGCTCATATAGATCATATTTATGCGCTTCCTTCATTACTTCACAATCTATGGTTGTTGGAGCGCAAGGAAACTCTTGCTATATATGCAGAAGAAAGCACACTCCTTTTTGCACAATCTCTATGCGCATTATTTAGTTTGGAAAGCAAAAAAAACATTTTTTCTATTAACTGGATTGCTATTGATTCAAAACCCTTCCAAGTAAAAGATATTACAATTCACCCTTTCGATGTTGAGCACTCTATTCCAACAAAGGGCTTAGTATTCTTATCTGATACAAAAAAAATTGTATACTGTGCAGATACTAGCCCCTTAAAATCATTTCCAGATTTTGTCTTTGATGCTGATTTTCTTATTCATGAGTGTGCAGGCCTTGCGATCCATAGCGAAAAAATCAATAGCGCAGGTCATACAAGTACAAAGCAAGTTGCAAAAACTGCAAATCTACTACGAGCTAAAAAACTATTTCTGTGCCATCTTCCAGATTCGATTGAAGAAAAGAAAGAAATAGAAGCAGAAGTAAAAAATGATTCTCTTTGTCCGGTAATAATCCCAGAGGTCTTTACTCCTTACTCACTTTAAGTATTTTCTCGCTCACCTGTGAGCCTTTCGTTATCCTTGCGTAATGGCCTTTACCAAATCTTTAATATTATGTATTTGAGTTACATCTGTTTCTTTTTCGGGTGCATATACTGATTGAAAACCAAGCCCTGTTGCTGTTTTAACCCTCTGTTTAAGACGGCTAATTGGTCGAATTTCTCCTGCTAAGCTGAGCTCTCCAACAAAGGCGGTATTTGCCTTACAGGCAATGTCTGAGCGTGCTGAATAAAGAGCTGCAGCAAGAGCGCAGTCAACTGCACTTTCTGTTAACCGAACACCACCAGCTACATTTATATACAAATCATGGTCGCTAAACCGCAATCCAGCCCTCTTTTCGAGAACTGCCGCAACACGACTTACTCGAGCAGAATCTATTTTATCTGAATACACACGGGTTATCGAAGATTTTGCCGGAACGGTGAGCGCTTGAATTTCGACCATAAACACACGACTACCTTCAAACACCGGCACTACGGCAATTCCGGCTGGCATTGTTCCAGTGCGTCGTGTAATAAAAAGCGTAGAAGGATCTTCTACTGGAATAAGACCTTTTTCTTCCATAGCAAATATGCCTAGCTCATCCACTGAACCAAAGCGATTTTTCTGAGCGCGCAAGAAGCGAATGCGGTCATCGTTACGCTCAAAGGTAATTACCGTATCAACCATGTGTTCAAGTACCTTAGGACCTGCAATTGCTCCTTCTTTTGTAACATGTGCGCTCATACATAACAGCGCATCACGCTCTTTTACCCACTGAACAAGGTCTGCTGCACAGAACTTTAGCTGATTAACCGTGCCAGGAACCACGCCCGCCTCCGGACTATACACTGTTTGAATCGAATCTACAATAACAAAGACAGGATTAAGAGATTCGAGTGCATCGTGAATATCCGATAACAAAAAAGAAGAAAGAATTTCGACCTTGTCGGTAGTAACCCCGAGCCTATCTGCACGCGAGCGGATTTGGGATGCTGACTCTTCTCCAGAAACGTAGAGAATTTTCCCACCTGTTTGTATTGAAGTTGCAGCTTGTAAAAGAAGTGTCGACTTTCCTATTCCGGGCTCTCCACCCATTAAAACAGCAGAGCGTTTCATAGCTCCACCACCAAGCACACGGTCAAACTCGCCTATGCCTGTAGAAATTCGAGAGCCTTCGAGAGGATTTACTGCAGACAGGGGAACAGGTTTAGCTCGCACAGATGAAGCACTTTGCGCAAA
>CAYJNB010000105.1:0-7236 GCA_964371205.1 uncultured Treponemataceae bacterium | reverse complement strand
CGGCGGTTTGCTCTGCAAGATTGCGATAGGTGCAGGAGCGAAAATCGTTCATGTAATCTTTAATTTTTGTTTTATAGATTTGCTCTTCTATGTAATAGCGTACTTCGACAGCTTCGTCGAGCAGGGCATTCCAGAGATTTTTTTCGATATATTCGCAGTTCGAGATAAAGCGCAAAATGTGTAAAGCCATAAGAGCATTGTCTTGCGGATATTCTGCCCAAAGTCGCTTGTATTCGGTATGTACTTCTGTCCACGAGTTAAAGCGGTTTTCTGTTATGGCTTGTCGCAGTTGAGAGAGTTTATAATCGGGAATCAACTGACCACCCACATTTTGCCACTGTAAATAAGCATCGTTTGTGGGGCTGTCGGTAAATTGTTCAAAACTCATTTTGTTTGCATCAAGGTACTCGGCAATTGTTTTTACGCCATAAAAGAGCAACATTTGTGTATATGCCTTGTAGGCAGGTGCAACTTTTGCAATGCGTACCGGATGTTTTGACCTCTCCATTTTTTCCCCAATTACTGGGAGCTTTTTTACAACTTCTGGTTTTTCTGTTATGTACAGTTTCCCAAGTTTGCAAATTTTTGATTCATTTGCAGGGAGTTCATCGCCAAGTTGGTTATATACGGCGCGACCGGTCCACAGTTCCAAAAGTCTGAGCGCACTAACAATTTCTTTAACGGTATCAGGGGCAAGGTAATCGGTTACAATAAACTGTTCTATATGTTTGCGTTTGTCGCGATTTTTGTACTTCCACGCATTTCGCTCAAGCGCATACATATTGTACATCCAGTAATACGCAGGCATTACTTCTAAGCGGTTATGTTGCGAATTACGTGTTACCATACTAAACGGAAGTGGAATATGTAATTCGTTTGGATAATTTCCCTTAGTAATGAGTGTAAAGCTTGCAAAGCGGCTATTGTGCTTGAGCGTTGAAGACAAGCCAGGCCAAAAACCACGACCAGCAATAATCTCACCATCATTACCGCGACTGTTGTGGTTTGAGCCAACGGTAGCCCCGGCTGCCATATTAGACTGCCCCATAATCATAGAGGCTATTAAAAAGGAATTGTTATGATGTTGCTCATGAGCTGGAAATACAAGGTTGTTTAGAACTTCGCAGCAGGAAATAGTGGAATTATCTCCTAAAATTGAGTGAATGAGGCGAGCGCCGTATTTGAGGTTACTGTTGTTACCCATCACAAAACGAACGGCTTTACTCCCATAAAAAACGTGACAACCATAGCCAATTATACCGTTAACAAGTTCTACCCCTTCGCCAATTTGTGAAGGAGAGTCTTCGTCAGATTTTATAGAAACATTTTTTATTTTATTTGCACCTTTTATGTATGCGTATGAACCTACATTCACATCTTTTATAGTAAGGCAATTCTTTATAACCGTTCCAAAGCCGATTGTTGCATATGAACCGCGACGGGTGTCATAAGATTTTTGAGTAAGGGCAAAAAGTGAATCCATAAAAGCTGTTTCATCACGATAGGTTGTCCACAAGTATGCATCGGCACAAATCATATCATAAAAAGGTAAGACACTTCGACCCCCTGCTTCATTCAACGGATCGATCCAAATGCGTACATCTTCGCTCTCGCCATCTTTTACAATGCCGTTTCCGGCCTTGCAGTGATTTGTTGCTGCAAGTTCACCAATATTAGAAAGAATTACGGTATCGCCAATAATATAGTGCGATACATGAGCACAATTAAAAATTGAACAGTGATTTCCTATATCGCAAGAAATTATAGTGCTCCCCACAATTCCCTCTGGAACAGTAAAATCGTGATATTTTAAATAACCTTCTCCTAAATCGCCAATACGCACAAGCCCATAGAAATAAGAGTTTTTAACTACATTCGTATTAAATTTTTCTGTAACTAATACATCTTTCCAGTTACTACATACATTACCATTTTTTTCTAGTTTTTTTATTTGTTCAGCAGTAAGTGATTTCCATTTATTCTGCAAAACCTGTTCATTTCTTATATAATATTCATTCTCCCCTTTCGGAAGAAATGAATCTGTGATAAAATCGTAGCCGATAGAGTTTTTTGACTCAAAATATGTTGTGCTCATACAAATAGAGTACAGCGAAATTAAGAATATTACAAGAGGAGAAATTATGAGTACACATATTGGTGCAAAAGAGGGAGAGATTGCAAAGGGAATTTTGCTCCCCGGAGATCCACTACGTGCAAAATATATTGCAGAAACATTTTTAGAAAATGCCAAATGCTATAACGAAGTACGTGGTATGTATGGTTTTACTGGCACATACAAGGGTAAAGAGGTATCTGTGCAAGGAACAGGAATGGGGCAACCCTCCATTTCAATCTATGCAAACGAACTGTTTGAATTTTACGGCGTGGAAAAGGCAATTCGCGTAGGTACTTGTGGAGCTGTTCAACCAGACACAAAACTGCGTGATGTAATTATTGCTATGAGTGCTTGTACTGATTCAGCAATAAACACAAACCGTTTTGGAGGCAAGCATTTTGCACCAACAGCAAACTTTGAACTCTTAAAAAAAGCCTATGACGCGGCAATGGAAAAAAAACTTTCGGTACAAGTTGGATCTGTTGTTTCTTCTGATGTATTTTATGATGAAGCAGAAATGTGGAAAACGTGGGCAAAATACGGTGTCTTAGGTATTGAGATGGAAGCTGCAGAGCTATACACCCTCGCAGCAAAATATAACAGAAAAGCTCTTGCAATATTAACTGTATCCGACCATATTTTACATGGCGAATTTACTACAGCAGAAGAAAGGCAACTTACATTCAACAGCATGATTGAAATAGCTCTTGAAGCTGCAACTGCAGAGTAAAATATCGTGAACATAAACATTCGAAAATTTGTGCGAGCCCTTTCGCTCGGTCTCGATTTTATGGAAAAAAGCATGCGCGACGATGATGTGTCGAATCACGGTAAGCGCGTGTGTTTAATTGCGCAAAATCTTGGACAAGAACTGCAGCTGAGTACTGCAGACATGCATGATTTGTTTATTTACGCACTCTTGCATGACTGCGGTTTTACCCATACTTCGTATAACCTAGTCGCGCAAGATGGGTATACCCAAATGGAGACCATTGAATCGCACTGTACTGTGGGAGAAGCTTATATTCGTCTCCTTCCCTTTCTAAATCGCCATAAAAATATTCTCTTGTATCATCATGAGTTTTATAATGGAACAGGTTTTTTTAAGGTAAAAAGAGAGAACATTCCGCTTTTATCGCAAATTATTTGTTTTTCCGATGTTTTAGAAATAGTGTATCAAGCTCATAACGGAAATATTCCAATAATTGAGCAAGAATTTGAAAAGCATATCGAAAATGGCGATTTTTCACCACGCATTGTTGCGGCATACAGAGCGGCAACCACCATTCCGGCTTTTTGGTTTAAACTTGATGATTTTTTTGTGGAAGAAGAATTAAAACAGTTTGAACAAGAGTCGAACTACGAAATTTCTTTTGAAGATTTATTAAAAGTTTCTAAACTAATCAGTAAGATTGTAGACGCAAAATCACCTTTTACTGGATCTCATTCGCAGGGAATTGCCGAAAAAGCAGAAGCTATGGCAGATTTTTATAGTTTTGATCCCATGCGAAAAGTTAAGTTTATAATGGCGGCTGCCCTACATGATGTTGGAAAACTTGCCACCCCCAACGTTATCCTCGATAAAGAAGAAAGTCTTACCGACCCCGAATTTAGAGTGATTCAATCGCATACCTTTTATACACGAAAGATTTTAGAAGCAAATGATGAACCGGAATTTATAGATATAATTGATTGGGCATCTGACCATCACGAAAAACTGAATGGAAAAGGCTACCCATATGGAAAGCAGGCAAGCCAATTGCCTTTTGAAACACGCCTTATGACTTGTATCGATATTTTTCAGGCACTCAGCGAAGAACGTCCCTATAGAAAAGCCCTCGCTTTCGAAGAAGTAAGGGCTCTTATGCTCAAAGATGTTGAGCGTGGCGAAATTGACGCACAAGCTTGTAATGATGTTCTAACTCACTTGTGCTATTAAAAGGGATGTGTTGAATAATTCTGTTAATTATCCAACACACCGTCGAGTTTAGAATCTAAATCACTACTATAAAAAAAATTAGATTCTAAACGTCTCAATAAATCTAGGGTACACCTCTCAAAACTGAAGTTTTTAGAGGTGTTCTATTCTAAAATATCTACTCCACGTCCCATAGCTGTTAGTCCAGTTCGTACAAGTTCTTTAATACCATATGGCTCGAGGAGTTTTATAAGCCCTTCGATTTTTTGCTCGCTACCAGTTGCTTCAACAATAAGAGATTCAAGACCTACATCAACAAAACGAGCTCTAAAAATATCTACTGTTTCTACTATAGCACTGCGATTTTCTGGAGTAACTGCAACTTTTATAAGTGCTAATTCACGTACAACAGTTGTATCAGACTCGCATTTTGTAATAGAAATAACCTCTATAAGCTTTGCAAGTTGTTTCTCAATTTGCTCAAGAGTATATTCATCCCCACGCACAACAATAGTCATACGAGATTGGGCAGGATTATGAGTTTCGCCTACCGTTAAACTATCGATATTGTAACCCCGACGACTAAACAAACCAGAAACACGACTTAAAACACCCGCATTATTCTCTACCAACACTGAAAGCACATAACGCATAACTTCCTCCTTATAATAATACACAGCAAAATACAAAACTTAAAACAGCAAGAATGCCTTATCCCTACCATCAAACTTTAATTCATATCAACTAAGAATATCGAATTAACTGAGTGCAACACGAACGACACTCTTGCGCCACGGATGGCGCACTAAAGCAAACGACTTTTGCCTCTACATGCAAGTATTCTTAGCAAAAGCCGAAGTATTCAAAAGGCAAGGATGCCTTTTGAATTACGGATTCCAAGACACCGTACGCATCATATCGCCGAATACACCGGCTGCAGTAACTTCGGCTCCTGCTCCATAACCGCGAACAGTTAGTGGGATTGGGGCATAACGCTTTGTAAAGAATACAAATGCGTTTTCTCCGCCACGAATAGTATATAATGCATCGTCTTGGGTAACTTCAAAACAGCCAACTGAACACACACCATCTTCAATAACAGCACCCATGCGAAGAACTTTATTTTCCTGTGCAAGCTTTGCCATTTTTTCGCTAAAATATGCATCAAGCTGAGGTAGTTTTTTCATAAACTCATCAACTGAACCAGAGTCATCAAAATCTTCTGGGAATACTCGATTTACTTGTACATCATCAAGCTCAAGGCTCATGCCAGCTTCGCGGGCAATAATAAGAGCTTTACGTGCAACATCAAGACCAGACAAGTCGTCGCGCGGATCAGGCTCGGTAAAGCGTTTTTCTTTTGCTTCAATAACAGCTTGACTAAAACTAGCACCTTCGTCAAGGCGACCAAAAATATAAGAAAGTGAGCCAGACATAATTCCACTAAATTTTACCAGTTCATCCCCAGCCTTAAATTGACTTTGAATTGTATCGATAACCGGAAGCCCAGCCCCTACGTTTGTTTCGTACAAAAAGCGACGACGATGATTATTTGCAACTACACGTAAGTCGTGATAGTATTCCATACTCATTGAGTTTGCTCTCTTATTCGGGGTACACACATGCATACCAGCTTTAAATATTTCTAAATAACGCTTTGGCAAGTCGTAAGAGGCGGTACAGTCAACAAAAACAGGGTTAAGTGGTTTGTGTTCTTTTACAAACTCAAGAATAGTGTCGAGACTTGGAGAATCTTCTGCTTTTTCCAAATCTTTACGCCAGTTTTGCATATTGATTCCATTTTCGTTAAGAAGCAAGCCATCAATGTTTGCAATACCCATAACCTTAACGTCAATTTTTGAAGAATGCAATTCTTCTTGTTGGTCGCGAATTTGATCGAGGAATGTTCCACCGATTGTTCCGGTACCAAATAAGAATACTTCGATAGTTTGTGTTTTATCAAAGAAAAAGTGATGTACAATACGAACAGCAGTGTCTCCATCTTCGCCGGCAATAACACAACTGATTGAACGCTCAGAAGAGCCTTGTGCAATTGCATGAATACTGATATCTGCGCTTGCAAGCGAGGTAAAGAAACGCCCCGCAATACCACGCTGATGTACCATGTTATCGCCAACAATAGACACAATTGCAGTATGTTCTTGTAATTCAACTGGGTCGATAGTTCCACCCTGAATTTCTAATTCAAATTCGGTATTAATAACATCAAAACAGTCTCTAGCTTGCACTTGGCGCACACAAAAACTGATAGTGTATTCTGAACTCGATTGAGTAATAAGCAAAACAGAAATATTTGCACGAGCAACAGCGGCAAAAACGCGCGCTGCAGTTCCCTTGCGGTCTTTCATACCGGTTCCCGAAACACTAATCATTGCAATGTCTTTTAAACAAGAAATTCCGCGAACAGCGCCGCCAACATTGTATGGCCCTTTACCAATTCTTGTGCCGCGTGCATGTGGGTTATGACTGTTTAAGCTCCATGCCTCAATACCTTTTGCGGCAAGAGGAGAGAGTGTTTTTGGATGAAGAACCTTAGAGCCAAAAAATGAAAGCTCCATTGCTTCTTCATAGGTCATATCATCAACTAATACAGCATTTTTTACAATGCGTGGATCGGCAGAGAAAATACCGTCAACATCGCTCCAAATTTCTACACGTTCTGCATCTAGAGAAGCGCCAACGATTGCCGCAGAAAAGTCCGAACCATTTCTACCGAGCAAGCCCATAACTGGTTTTGTATCTGAGTTTTGCTGCCAGGAGCAAATAAAACCAGGCAAAAGCAAAACCTGTGCCTTTGCTGCCGAGCCACCGTCTTTGTACGGTGCAAAAGCTTCTGCCGTTTTTTTGTAATCGGGGTCGCCTTCTCCTTGAGAGCCGGTAGTATAAATAAATTGCCGAGAATCGAGTACCCACACATCTTGTTTCTGTGCTTTCAAAACAGCCTCAACAACTGGAACGCAGAGCAACTCTCCGAGCCCCATAATACGGCAATACACTGATTGTGGGCATTCGCCAAAAGCGCTAACCGCCGTTAAAAGAGATTCATATTCAGTAAAAGACGTTTCGAGCTGAGAGATAACACCCTTAGCCGTAAAGCCTTTTTGTTTTTTTTCTAATTCGCCGCATAAATCAATGTACGTTTTTTTTACTTCGTCAATAAACTGACGAGGATCATCGCCTG
>CAYJNB010000104.1:0-7335 GCA_964371205.1 uncultured Treponemataceae bacterium | reverse complement strand
TTGATACGAGTCTGCACCATTCATCAGAAGCAATTGAGCTATGTGTGGGTTTGGAGTATATTGCGCGGCATACATTAATGCCGTTTTGCCAGAGGGGTCTGTTACGTGAACGCTACTACCACCTTTTATAAGAGCTTCAACTGCACGAGACCAATTGAGTCTTGTTGCCAGTAAGAGTGCCGTTTGACTCTGCTCGGACTCTACCAAGCGTATGAGTGTTTCTAACGCTGTTTTACCGCCTATTTTTGGCAAGGCGTCGCTATTTGCTTTATAGACAGAAACGGTTTCTGTAAAATAATCTAAAAAGGGAGTAAATTGGGCAAGTTGATCCTTACTTATAGTGGTATCTGCATGTTCCACACACACAAGGTTCGGCAAGGTGAGCAAGGCAAAAACATCGGTAACGGGTGTATTGCTAATGTTAATATATTCGAGGTGTTGAGTGTATACAAGCGAATCAAGCAATGCTACATCTGTATGAGAGAGGATGAGCCGTCTTAAATGAGTAAAGTGTTGTAAATCGGTAATTGTCTGCACGGGTGGTTCTATAAAGCGCAGGTCTAGGCCAACTATGGGATTTACTTCACTTTTAAAAATAACAGCATCTTGCGGTTTATGCAACAATGTTCTAACCTTTGCCTCAACTCCCCTGTCTTCAAAAGAAATAACATAATCTGAATCGGTATAACCGCTCTCAAAAGTGTTTACAAAATCTATGCCACTATCTTGGGGTGCAACGTAGGTGTCTACAAGGGAATCATTGGGAATTGCCAAAAATGAATCAACAGTATCAAAAGAGACACTGTTATTCTTTGTGGTTTGAGTAAGTGAATCTTTTGTATCGGTACTTACAGTACTTTCGATATTTTCGGTGCCTTTTTGGCATGCGGTAAGTAAGACAAGGACACTCAGTAATACTATTATTTTTTTCATTTATACATGCTCCTGTGTTTATCTTATTCAATTACAAGGGTTTTAACATGACGTACCGGCGTAAAATCTATTTCATCTCGTATGCTTGGCGTATATTCATTACCGTAGTAAAAATACTCAAGGTTTGAAAGGTCTGCTAAGGGCTCAAGATTACGAACAGAAACGTAGACAAGGCTCAATTTTTCGAGTGTTTTTACGTTTTCTAAGGGGCTAATGTCTTCTAGTATACTCGGACCTGCATCGTAGTACCCACCACCCGGGCATGTTAAATACAAATCGGTAAGCGGTAAATACTCAAGCGGTTTTACATTGCTAATTCTACCGGCTTTAAGCGATAACTTTGAAAGGGCACTCAGTTTTTCTAAATCATCAATTGACTGAATGTGCATTTTATGTACAGTTGATTCTAAATCTAACTCAGTAACCGCGCCTAATTCTTCTTGCAGTATTGTACCTCTCGGTTTACCGATTGCAAGCCGCACTTTTCTTTCTATTACGCCATCTTGCCATACAACCTCTATGTTCGGCAGTGCAAGGAGTTTTTTTCTTTCTGAGTCGCTAATAGGGTTTCCCATAAACTCAAAGTGTATAAGGTTTTTAAGCGTAAAAACAACTTCGAGTGAATCAATGTAATTTTGCGTTACACTAAGAGAAGTAAGTTTTGGTAAGCGAGCGAGTACACTAGCAGACTCTATTTCGTTTTTGCTCACAGAAAGACTTTTAAGATTAGGCATATTTTCGAGTACGCTAATTGAACTAATCTTGTTTTGGCTTACATCTAGACTTACTACATTTCTCATACGATACAGCGGCAAAAGTGAGCTTATCTTGTTTTTGCTTACATTTAAATCAGTCAGTTTTACCAGTTTTTCGAGCGGGGTAATATCGCTTATGTTGTTATCCGAGATGTTCAATACTTCAAGGTTTCTTAGAGAGCCAATCAGTTCAAGGTCGCTACTCGAGAAATCATTAGAAGCAAGCTCTAAAACACGCAAATTTCTATACGAGGTTAAAAAGCTTAAGTCGCTCAATCGAATATCGTTTAGATGTAGTTCTTCTAAGGTGGTGAGTTTAGAAAGCAGTTGCAATAGAGCTTGCTCATCCTTGTAATAAAACAAACTATTTAAAGAAAAAGAGCGCAAGTTTTTTAATTGCGGCAAAACAGCTATGTCTGCATTAGCTAAATTCGATAAATCGAGTTCTTCTAAATTTTCAAAGTGAATAAGATCAAAAAAAACTTTCGTATTCCACAGTTCAGAAAAATTAAGCATGGTTACACGCAATACATCGCTTTTCATTATGGGCTTGCCCAGTGCAACGGGCTCTTGTGGTAAGGTACTAAAAAATACACGCACCCACTGTTCAAAGTCTTCGTCTCTCCAGGTAATTTCAAAGTCGTTTTTTAAGGGCTCTTTAGGCATTGCACGTATTCGTATAAAATCTTTAGAAGCAAAAAGGCGTATTTTTGGATGATTATAAAATGCCTCAATAGAAAAGCTAATATCATCTGTATAGATTTTTTCTAAAAGTGGTAAGTTAAGCAAGGCTTCTTCGTCTTTAACAGAGATACCCAAAATGTTCAGCTCTTTTAAAGTTGATACCTCTGCAAGCGGAGAAAGGCTCAAAGCATCATCGTATATATCTGATTGATGAATCGCAAGTTTTTCGAGTGCAGAAAATGAACGCAAGTCGTCTAATTCGGTTACACCGCTACTGCTATCGCGCAAATCGTCTATAACTAGCTCCGTAATCTGTGCAAGCTCCGATGCAAAAATAGCACCTTGCGGCTTATTGAGCCTATAGCGTACCTCTTCTTCGATTCTATCGTTTAAAAATTCAAACGCTGCACCATCGGATTCTGTTTGGGTGCTTGCACTTGGGGCAATTGTAGTGCTTTCTGTTTCGCTTGCACCACCTGCTACAGCCAAGTTAGCTAAAAATAATGCGATTAAAACTGGTAGAATGTTTTTCATTTGCTTATCTCCACATTTTTGAGCGATATTCGCCCGGTTATATTTGCATAGTCTTCTGCAGTACGGCCGTCATTGTCTTTCGCGTTACTATTTGCGCCTGCTTCTAGAAGAAGTCGCGCAATGTCGGTATTTTCATTTGTTTCTGCCGCACACATTAAAAGCGTTTTGCCATCCTTGTCTCGGTAGTGAATAGCAAAATCACCTTCTTCAATTATAGTTTGCACTAGCTGTGTCCAGCCGAATTGTACCGCATAATACAGCGCCATGGTTGTATCGTTAGACTCTACATACTCTTTTACCAGTGCATAGGGCGTAGTGTGATCAAAAAGTATTCCGTTAGAAGAGGCATTCTTATAGTTTTCGAGCACTGCTAACAGGTTTGAAGCATAGTTTTCGGTAATAAAGGCAAGGTCAGTGCTGTTCAAGTAGCTACTCTTTCCGTCGGTAGGTTCATTGCACATAACAACTCTTAGATTTGTAAGCTGTTCCAGAGTCGAACTAATAGAGCGCAACTTTAAGTCTCTAATGCTCAGGCGACGCAGGTTTGTAAGCTCTGTAAGAAAAGAAATATCGCTTATACCGGTAGAAGAAATATCTAAGGCATAGAGATTCTCAAAATGAACAAGGTCTTGCGGAGAGCTTATTTTTTTACTAGAAAGGTCGAGCACCAAAAAGCGCAAGAGATGACTTTTTAGTATTGGGTCGTTATACGAAAAAGACGGAACGAGCATATTCAATTTTTCTCGCACTGTTCGTTCTATGTGCTCATCTGTAAACTCAATGTGCATATCGTTGCTACCTAAATCAATTGATTCTGAGAGCATTCGCACATCAAAGGTACTTTGCCCTACCACCCAATCCAAAGAAGGAAGTATTTTTATGTTTTGCATACTGCTAAGCGGGGTAAGGTTGTTGTAGTCAGTTTCTAGGTAGATTGTACGTAATTGTACTACCTTGGTAAGTGGAGTAAGGTCTAGCCTGCGCGATTCTCCGGCATTGTATCGACTAAGCAGCGCAACTGTTTTTAGATTCGGATAGTTTTCTATTCCTTCAATGGAACTCAAGATATCGCCTTGTATTTCTAAATACTCAAGTTTTGGTAAAGTAACACTTGTAAGCTCGTCTATTCTGGTATGATTTAGAGCCAAGTGAGTAAGCGTACTTGGTAGCCAAGAAGACATTGTGGTAATCATTCCCGGTTCTATCTCTACAGTTCTATGCCCATTGTCGATGTATAAATGAGTAAGGGGCAGATTAGCTAAGGCGCTGTAATCAGAAATAAGGTAGCCATCTACCCACAGTTTTTTTAGGTTTACAAATATGAGTAAATCATCAAGCGATCTAAGACTAAGCTCGTTTACCTTGTCTACACGCAAGTCAAGTTCAGTAATGTTGTTTATGTCATTTTGCGAAAGCTGCCTGTCGAATATCTGTAAATAACTGCGTACCTTGCCCTCAAGAAAGGCATCTTTCCAAACAATTTTTTTGTTATAGTTGGTGAGTGCACTCTTAAATGCTTCTTTTGGTATTGGATTAAAATCGAGACGAATAGATTCTAATCGAGGCAAGGATCTCATAAAAGAAAGGTCGCTCATTTCAGTGTTTTCTGCAAAAAGAATTTTTAAATTCTTAAATGTGCGTAATGTATTTTCAGTTCCTTTAAGTGAGTTTTCGTTCAAACTCAAATATTCAAGTTTAGTAGCAGATTTTATAAAGTCCAGTTCTGCGTTTCCCTTATTCCACGAGAGTCTTTTTAAGGCAGTTGCAGAAGCAAAACCATCTGCAGAAGAGACACGTGTGTTGTCCATAAACAAGTTTTCGAGCTGATTCATCTGTGCTAAAAAGGAAGTATCGAGTGATTTTAAGCCACAGTTGCGTATACTCAGTGTTTTTAAGTATGAAAAATTGGCAAAGTAAGACTCTGCGGTAATACTTGTGTTGTCTAAAATAAGCGTTTCTAAGTACACCATACTAGACAAGTCTTCAATACTAAGTGAATTTGCACTATCGCTTACATCAAGATACGTAAGAGACGGAATAGCCGCTAACATCTGTGCATTTACTATTTTTGAATTTGTGATGCTCAATTCGGTAAGCATAGGAAGGTGCACAATAGGGTTTATATCTGTATCACGCAAGCCACTCAAACTCAGCACACGCAGGTTAGTAAAGTGCGCAAGATCGTCTAGAACCTCGTCTGTCTCTGCAACAAATTCGGTTATGCGTAACACATCGCTTTTTTTAATAGGCTCACCGTAGGGAATACGCTCTGAATTTGCGCTAAACTGAGCGCGCACAATTGCTTCAATATCTTTGCTTTTCCATTCAATAATGTAGTCGTCTTCTGCAGGCAGAGGAAAGATCTGGCTTTTGTCAAGAATTATAATCCGTTTTCTGTTATATATGTTAAAAGGAGTATACCCTACTCGTGCTTTATCTTTCATGAGTGGATTGTTGGTGCGGACTGTTATGCGAGAAAAATCGGGGCTGTCGGCCTTGCTATCCATACGCAAGGGCATTGAATTTTCTGTATACAAGGTAGTAAAGAACGGCAATTCTGCAAGTACGCCCAATTGAGAACTCTCGTAGTCCGTTCCGATAACATCGAGCTCTTCTAAATACACCAGATTTTTTAGCGGCTCTAAAGCCAAGCCTCCGTCGTAGGTGTTCATATTTCTAAAACTTACACGCTCAAGGCTGGTAATCTCGCTAATCTGATCAAAGCTGCACCCTTCCCCTTTTTCGACAACAGTCCAATCGACACTAGCATTTTCTATGTGCAAGTCTGTAAGCGGAAGGTCTTTTAGTGGCTCAAGATTCCATATATTATAGCCCCATACATAGAGCTCTTGTAAATTCTTAAAATGAGACAGGTCTTCGAGTGTTGTAATATCTCCACCAGAAACCGCCGCATCGTTTAAAAAAAGCTCTGTAAACGCTAAAACATCGCTGTAACGTACCGCACCATACGGAATACCGGCAAGGGTACGAATTCGCTTTTCTATAAAGGGGTCTACCCATTCTATTTCGTAATCGTCTTTTTCTTCTATAACAATTTTAACATGGTCTTTCTTTTGCGGAATTTCTTGTGCTGCCTTTTCTGCTTCTGAAGCAGCAGCTCTCTCTGCCTGACTTTGCGGATCGTATACAACACCCGTTGCAATTGGGCTTTCTTTACAACTGTAGAATAACACTACACACAAAAATAAAAGGAGCTTTTTCATGCTAAGAGTATACCACATTTTGCAGATTTCTGTCTAACAGGCTAAAAGTATTTTTTCAAAGCGTTCTTTGATCATTATTTTATAGAAAGTTTTTTGTATATCTACAAGGGTAGGAACTGTGTCTATTATTTCATAAATTTTTTCAAATTGTATTTTTTGTTTAATGCGTATTAAAGCTTCTGTACAATCTGCATTATTTTTAGATGATATGAACTCAAAGTAGGATATTTTTTGTCCATTATGCTCAATAGCTGAGCGTGGAAATGTATAAATTCTAGATTTCATTTCTTCTTCATTTTCAAGCACATGTTTCATTCCGTTTACATCGAGCTGTGGATATAAGCATGAGCCACAATCATAAATTGGCGCAATTTCTGCAGTTTGTGTTTTTTCATCTACTAAAATTCCCCAGTTTCCATTGTGCCTATCAAAGTTGCCAAGAAGGGCATCAACAATAAACATATCCCAAAAAAATCGTTTTAGTATAAGAGTATCTATAAGTTCTTGCTCATCAATTGCTTGTAAAATTGAGTCTAGGTCTTTTCCGTAGCCATTTTGCTCACTATCAATGCATGTATTTTTTAAGTGAGCAAATTCTAATAATTTTTTTCCGCTCTCTGTAAAATCTTTACAAGCTACAACAATTTTTTCTTTTCCAGTACAAACGGTATATGTTCCAAGCACAGTCTGCTGTGTTTTAAATCCAATTGACTCAAAAATGTGGCACGCAATATATTCGCTTATACAGCTATTTATGTAACTTAGTTCTTTATTTCTTTTTGAAGTCGGAGGGAATTTGAGCATATAACTTTCGTTATTATATGAGATATTTATTTTGTTGCCGTTTGCCCCACCATATCCACGAAACTTATTTATGGAACATTGTGTAAAATCTACCATGCATACCTTACTGAAATAAATACTTATTACGAATATAATTCGCTTGTTGTTCGGTTATGTTTCCTGCCCAAAAATCAGCATTTACAGAACCATACAACTCATCATGCAAGCAATCTACGTATGAAACCTTGTTTTTTTCACCTTCGATTAGAGCCTGAATATCTCGCTTTAAATTAGGAGGAAGTCCTTGTTCTATTACATCGTTTTTACAATCAAACATACTCGTACCATTCATTTATTATAGCATATTTAATGATTTTAGAATAGGGAAAAACCACTTAAAAGTATACTACTTACCAATACTC
>CAYJNB010000103.1:0-7337 GCA_964371205.1 uncultured Treponemataceae bacterium | reverse complement strand
AAAGTTGGAGATACTGTAAAAGTTCACTTTAAGATTATTGAAGGAAAAAACGAACGTATCCAAGTATACGAAGGTTTAGTAATTGGGTTTAAAAGCTCAGGTGCAGCTCGTACATTTACTGTACGTAAAATTTCATACGGTGTTGGTGTAGAGCGTATTTTCCCTCTTCATTCACCACGTATTGCTAATGTTGAATTAGTTCGTCCTGGTAAAGTACGTAGAGCAAAACTCTATTACATTAGAGATAAAATCGGAAAGGCTGCAAAAATTAAAGAGCTTATTCGTAAAAAAGATACAAAAGCTGCAGCTCCTAAAGCTGCTCCTGCTCCAGTATCTGAAGCTCCTGTTAATTCAGCAGAATAAACCTAAATTCTTGCAATGGCAGGATTTAATGCCGTTACAACAGCTGTAACGCTCGATAAAACCACGTTCCCCTCAGCATCATCTTTGCGGGAAGGTGGTTTTGTTTTTGTACGTGTCTTATCTAACTCTGCAAATGGCAAATCTCTCGTATCGTTTGCAGGAAAACAATTCGAAGTTACAGCCCAGCTCAATGTAAAACCTGGTGACTCATTTAAAGCGCAGATAAAAATGAACAATGGAACTGTTCAACTTATTCCTGTAAAACAAGCAGAATCAGCTCAATCAATGACAGCCATAAATAATACTAATTTTGCTAGTCCGCAAAATGCTGCCCTTTTTGCTTCTCTGGGGCTTCCTGCAGATTCCACTATATTTAAACTCTTACAGCAAATGCAGCAAAATGGCCTAAAAATCAATACTAATCACATATTAAAAGCAAAACGACTTTCTCAGAAATTTGTGGGTTCAGAAGATGAGGCTGCAGAAGCAGCTCTTTCTCTTTTGGAAAAAGGAATAGAAGCTGATAGCGATAGTGTTACGCAGTTATTAAATGTATTACATAATGGTAATTACTCTGGGGGGCAAAGCTCAGAATCTGATACTGATGAAGAAAAAAAAATAAAAAAAATAGATGATTTTTTAGAAAAGCTATACATGCATTCCTTTAAGAATACGGACGAAGGATTATTAACTTTATATAATCATCTTAGCAGTAATGCTAAACACTGGATTATTCTTCCGTATGAGTATAGCTCTGAGCAAGAGGATAAAAAAGACTTAGTTGACTACACAGGAACTATTAGAATATTATGTGATAGGGAAAGAAAGACAGCAGAGAAAGTAGGAATAAGCGTTTTTTCGTCAAAAAGAGAAATAACCTTTCTTGTAGACATAAATTCATACGATAAATTTTCTATTTCCTCTTTAAAAAAAACTAAAATGCATATATACTATAGTAGCATTCCGCACTTAACTTTGGCGGAGCAAGATGAATATACGAATACACTTTTAAATATTTTCTTGGAGGATTCTAAGGAAGGAAGTGTAGTTGATGTAACTTATAGCGGCACACTTGATAAATGTAGCTTTTTTTCGCCCGATAAGTCGCTTTATTCGGTTCATATGGATGTATAATGACTCAGAAGAAGGCAGTAGCACTTAAATATCCCTCTCAGGCATCGGCACCATTTATTGTTGCAAAAGGACGAGGGGAGCTTGCAGAAAAAATATTAAAAGTGGCAAATGAATGTAAAGTGCCTATAGAGAAAAATTTACAATTGGTCGATATTTTAACCATACAAGAAGTTGGTTCATGTATTCCGACCGAAACGTATGAGATAGTAGCAAAAATATTTGCCTTTGTGGCAAAATGTAAGATGTAAGGTATTGTATGGAAAAAGTAGTAGCAACAACATTAAAACTCGGAATGAAGTTTCCCTATGCACTCTATTTTGATGACGGAAAAAATCTTTTTTTACCGCAAAGAGATACTATTTCTGAGTTCCATCTTGATGCTATTGAAAAATGGAACGTCATAAATCTCTTAGGAATCAAAGAAGAGATACCAGAAGAAGTCGAAGAGTTAGATGAAATTGAAGAATTAGATGAGTTAGACGAAGTAGAAGAATTAGATGAGGTTGAAGATCTTGAAGAAGTAGAAGAGCTAGAGGATCTTGATGATGGGCTTGAAGAGCTAGACGAAATAGAAAATTCAATTGATACGGTACTGTATTCAGAATATCGTAATTTAATATTAGCATTAGATGATGTATTTAAACGTCTAAAACTTAGGAATACAGTTGGTGTAACGGGAGAGCTAGAGAAAGTAAGTGCAAGAGTAACCTCTTTGTGTAGAAATCCTCAGGCAGTTATTCAATGTGTTATTACTAAAGACTTTCCCGAGTATCAATTTGCTGCGGCTGCTGCCAACTGTGCTATATTAACTTGTTTAATTTCGAATCAACTTAAGATGCCAGCTCATATGATTGATTTACATACAACTGCAGCAATTTTACATGACCTCGGAATGCTTTGGCAAAATGATAAGCTTCTTTCTAAGACAGGAACTCTTTTGCCGGAAGAGTTTATTCAAGTAAAGAGCCATACAATTGATGCGTTTAGATTTATTCTTGATTCTCTTAAACTTCCGAAAGAAGTGGCAGTTATTGTATTACAACATCATGAGAATTGGGATGGGCGTGGGTATCCTTCAGGAAAATCGGGTACAGATATAAATGTAGGCGCTACAATTGTAGCTGTTGCAGATGCCTTTGCAGCGATGACTTCGAGAAAAACATATAGAACCTCACTTATTGCGTATGCTGCAATGAGAAATATTATTAATGACAGTGGAAAGCGTTTTTCTCCCGATATTATTAAAATTTTTATATTCTGTATAGGAGTGTTCCCTGTAGAGTCAATTGTACTTCTAAAAAATCAAGTTGTAGGACGAGTTATTGAAACAAACCAAACTGATCCGCTGCGCCCAACTATTCGTGTGTTGCGTGATGCAAATGGACAAGATTTTAAGAACAATTCCGGGGAAGTGATTAATCTTATTGATAGAAAAGATTTAGTTATAGCTCGTGTATTAGATCCAAAAGAGATTCGTGGTTTAGAGTAATTAGTGCAAAATAAAAAGTCAATTGGAGCAGATGGAGAGGATCGTGCTTCTCTGTACTTGCAAAAGAATGGTTATGAGCTTCTTAGCAGGAACTGGCGATGTGCAACAGGTGAGATTGATATAATAGCCAAAAAAGATGATACAGTAGTCTTTATAGAAGTAAAAACATGGGCTCAAGACTATGGAGATACGCTAGAAATAGCCTTAGGAGAAAAAAAACAAAAAAGAATTGTTAAAACGGCTAAACGTTTCCTTCTAGAATATCGACAATATAGTAATAGCTATATTCGTTTTGATGTTCTGTTGGTAGATATGTATGGCAGCGGAACTTTAAAACACATAGAAAATGCTTTTTCGGAGTTTGTATGAGTTCTGTTTCAATGAGGAAGTTACAACAAAAGGCAGAGATTGCTGCACGGATTGTTGATTTAAAGAGTAAAATTTATGACGCTACTTATCTTGATGGAGCAATCCAAAGGATAGCTCAAGTAATGAGTAGTCGTTTAGTCGATACGTACGACTATAGGGAAAATAGATATGTCAGACAATAAAAGACAGGGTAAGCGGTTTCGATCAAATCATGGATATAAGAATCGGGACAATCGCAGAAACCACGAGAATAGAGACGAGCGTGACTCAAGAGATAACCGTTCACGCGAAGCTCAACAACGACAGCGAGAAGAACAAGAAATTTTTCCGAGAGAAATTATTTCGCAGGAATTTGTGTGTCCTATTTGTAATAAACAAATTGTAGATTTAGCCTCATCTTTAGCAGATAGAAAAACAGGCGAACCCCTTCATTTTGATTGCATCTTAAAGCAATTACAAGAGACAGAAAAGCTCGAGCAAAATCAAAAAATTACATACATAGGTCAAGGGCGTTTTGCTGTTGTGTATTTTAAGAATCCTCAAGATACACGTGAGTTTAGTATTATTAGAATTATTGAATGGGAAGAAAGAGAAAAAAAATTTGACTGGCGCTCAAAAATTGCCTCTCAATTTAGTCAAGTAAAATAGCTATAAAAGGGCTGTCTATCAAGTAGTTACACTTTTTAGACAGCCTCATTTTTTTATTTTTAAAGCTTTAAGATTTTTTAGATATAGAAACTTTTAGAAGTTAACTTTTGTTAAACGCATAAAGTTCTTAATGCTAACAATCCCTTTTGTAGACTCACGGTATGCTGCAAGATGTGCACTTTTGTCGTGAGCTTCCCAATGGGCTGTTGTTTCCCAGTTTTCGTGAAACACAAGAATGTTTTCGTTTTCATTATCTTCGTGAACATCGTAGTTAATGCATCCTGCTTCTTTGCGTGTTTCTGCAACTAAGTTTTCCATTTGACTTTTTACAAAGTCTTTTTTACCAGCTTGCACTTCTACTGCAACAACCAATGTTAATACTTTTTCTGACATATGCTATCCTTTTTATATAAACTTAAATCAGTATACTGGTAACAGCAGTTAATTTCAAGAATTATTTTTCTTTAGTTGTCTCATGCTTGCTATTTACCTTTTTTTTCGCTAAAATAACCTTGGAGAATAAAGACATGATTACAGTTAGTGATATTAGTTTAAAATTTGCAGAACGCCCGCTTTTTAAGGACGTTAATCTAAAATTTACCGCAGGAAACTGTTACGGTATTATCGGTGCCAATGGTGCCGGAAAATCAACTTTTCTAAAAATTTTATCCGGTGAACTAGAACAAGACCGCGGACAAATTAGCATAACACCAGGTGAGCGCATGGCAGTTTTAAAACAAGACCACTTTGCTTACGACGAATATTCGGTTAAAGATACCGTTATGATGGGTTTTCCAAAACTCTATGAGTGCTTAAAGGCACGTGAAACTATTTACGAAAAAGAAGATTTTACCGAAGAAGACGGTATAAAGGCAAGTGAACTTGAAGGCGACTTTGCTGAAATGGGCGGTTGGGAAGCAGAAAACCAAATCGAACAAATGTTAAGTGGCTTAGGCCTTGAAGAAGAGTACCACGATCGCCATATGAGTGAACTTGACGAAAGTCAAAAGGTTCGCGTTTTGCTTGCTCAAGCAATTTTTGGTAATCCAGATATTCTCGTATTGGACGAACCAACAAACGGTCTTGATCTCGAATCAATTAATTGGCTCGAAGAATTTTTAATCGAGTTTCCAAATATCGTTATTGTAGTTAGCCATGATAGACACTTTTTGAACTCAGTTTGTACTGTTATATGTGATATTGATTTTGGTAAAATTACCCCGTTTAGTGGTAACTATGATTTCTGGTATCAAATGAGTCAAATTATGCAACGTCAGGCTAAAGACCAAGCTAAAAAACGCGAAGAAAAAATGAAGGATTTGCGTGAATTTATACAACGCTTTGCTTCAAACGCTGCAAAAAGTCGACAAGCAACGAGCCGTAAAAAAGTATACGATAAACTTGCACTCGAGGAACTCCATGTTACTGGACGCAAATTCCCTTATGTAAACTTTAAACCAGACAGAGAAGTTGGCAACAATATTTTACGTGTAGAAAAGCTTAATTATGAATCAGAAGGAATTCAATTACTCAAAGATTTTTCTCTTTCAGTAAATCGTGGAGAAAAAATTGCTTTTGTTGGAATTGAACATAAATCTAAGTCAGCTTTCTTTGATATTATTACCGATTCAATTAAGGCAGATTCTGGGGAAGTATATTGGGGGCAAACAATTAAGCACACCTATCTTTCCATAGATAATAACTCTTATTTTACTAATGATTTAAATATTACAGAATGGTTACGCCAATATTCACCTGAACAAGACGATGCCTTTGTTCGTGGCTTTTTAGGACGAATGCTTTTTTCTGGCGATGAATCTCTAAAGCCTGTTAAAGTGCTTTCTGGTGGCGAAAAAGTACGTTGTATGCTTTCAAAATTAATGTTAACTGGTGCAAATGTGCTTATTTTAGATGAACCAACAAATCACTTAGATCTTGAAGCAATAGAAAGTCTTAATGAAGCATTAGTTGATTTTCCAGGTATTGTGCTCTTTAATAGCCATGACCATGAGTTTATTAGTACTATTGCAAACCGCATTATAGAAATTACGCCAAATGGTGTAATTGATAGAATGACAGCTTTTGATGATTATCTTGCAGATGAGCAAGTAAAGTCTCTGCGTGCGGATTATTATAAAGGAACAGGAAAAAAAGTTCGCTTTTAGTATAGAACTATTTATTTAGAAAAAAAAGCTCTACAGAACTGTGTAGTGAACCCTGTTAATTGGACACAATTAACGGGGTTTTATTATGAACTAAGCATAAAAAAAGGAAAGGATTGTAAAACAACCTTTCCTTTTCTGTTATGGTTTAGTGTGAGTAGAACTCAATAACTAAACGGTCATTAACTTCTACAGGGATTTCGCTACGTGCAGGAAGACGTATGTACTTTCCACTTAAGTTTTCTTCTGATCTTTCAATATAAGGAAGACCTGCTGAATTTTGCTTTAAGAAGTTTGTTTTGAAAACTTCAACTCCACGTGATTTTTCACGTAGTGTAATTTCGTCGCCTGGTTGTGCAAGATATGAAGGAATATCAATTTTTGCACCGTTTACACGGATGTGTCCGTGAGATACTAACTGGCGTGCCATACGGATTGAGTTAGCAAAACCCATTCTGTAAACTAAGTTGTCTAAACGTGATTCAAGCATGATGAATAATGCATCACCAGTACTCATGTTTTTCTTAGTTTTAGCCTTATCATAGTAGTTGCGAAGTTGTTTTTCGAAAATACCATAGTATGCTTTTACTTTTTGTTTTTCGTTTAATTGTAAACCGTATTCAGATACTTTACGTCTCTTTTTTAAGTTAGGGTTTACAGCTCTTTTCATTGCTTTTGGGTGACCGCAAGTGTTAACACCTAATTTGCGACACTCTTTAAAACGTGGGTTTCTTTTTGTAGCCATGTTCTTTTCTCTTTATTTTACGTATTTTTATCAACCAATTCTTAGTTTAATTTTTATAATTAAATTTCAGAACCTAAAATCTACTCTGCAACACAAGCTGCAAAGGAATAAGGTGAACAGTCTTTATTTCTAGGGTGCTTCGCAAGCATAAAGCATATAAATTTTATATACTTTTAACCATTGAGGGAATATGCACAATAGTCAGGTTGATATACTGTTCGTTGAACATTAAAATTATCTCACAACCGCATGAAACATTTTTTTGTTCATAGCATACTTAAATTAACATGCTATTGAAAATAATAGCAAAAAAAAAGACTAAGGTCAAGTAAAGTACCTAACCTTAGCCCCTTAAACTATTTGAGTAAAACTCTATTTGTTAAATTTGCGTCCTGCAAAGATTGCTTGATCGCCCAATTCTTCTTCG
>CAYJNB010000102.1:0-7341 GCA_964371205.1 uncultured Treponemataceae bacterium | reverse complement strand
TACTCCATCAACAATTGTATATGCAGACATAAATAGCATTGTTAGAATTGAAGGAAATGAATATCTAAGCAAAGATATTCCAGTAAAATTCGATGATAACGCGTTTTTAGACATTTCTTTTTTCCTTAAAATTATACCTAACGTTAGGAATAAATAAAAAACTTTATATACCTAACGTTAGGTAGTTATATACTTTTACTATACCTAACGTTAGGTAAAATGTCAATATACATAGCACCTCTCATTTTAAGTAAATTCTATGTAATTTCTATGTAATTTCTTTTTAAATAATCATATTCATATATATTTATTTATGGACATAATTATACATATTATGCTAATGTGCCTTGTTTTTAGATGATTTTAGGAGACTTTATGGTTAATATTCGTATAAAAAAAGGCCGCATATTTTCAAAATTATTAGAAAATATAATCTACAGTGGCAAAGCTGAAGGCATCTCTGTAAAGGGTTTAAAGCTAGGAAGAACTCAGTATGCTATTTTTAATTCATTTATTATCGTTGGACTAATTGCTACTATTACTTTTTTCCTAATTGATGTGTTTAACGGAAATCTAAAATATATTTCCCTAGAAGAGCTATATGCTGATATAGCCATGGTCTCAATAATCTGTATTTTTTTAATTGTAGCTAGAACAAAAATACACTTAATAATACCTTCAACTGCCTTAGTATTATTATACTGTGTTTTTTGTGGATATATGATTTATATAACGCCCTATGGAACTGCTTCTGCACTCTGGTACTACCTCATTCCTTTTTTGTCATTTTTTTTACTTGGTTCTAAATTATCAACAGTTACTTGCATCTTAATGTTTGCATTTATGACATATGTTTTTGCTGCTAGTCCTAGATATTACTATCCTAAAGAATTTATTGGTCGCTTTAGTAATATATATATTTACTCTGTAGTTCTTGCTTTTGTTGCTTACAATCGACTTCAATTTTTAACAAATTCCTTATTTGATAGTAAAAAAATCTTACAGGATGAACATAAAGAATTATCTGCAATGAAGGATAATTTAAATTTATCAGTATTTATGTTAGATGATAATTTTTTAATTCAGCCTTTGTATTCAAAAAAACTACCAAAAATTTTTGAAAAAGAAAAACTAGATTTTTTTTCGTTTTCAGAGCTATTTATAAAATCACTTTCTAGTAAAGACTTTGGCTTATTAAATGATTATCTTGATATGTTAATCATGGATATTCATAATAGTGACCTTTTAGATAGTATAAATCCTTTAGAAAAGTGTTTATATATTTCCGACTCGGGTAAGAAAAAATTCTTGTCTATTAAGTTTACTTGCTTATCTCGTGAAGATTCAAGAAAATACCTAATTGGAACTGTAAGCGATATTACAAGTAAAGTTGAAATGGAAGCAAGGCTTGCAGAGGAAGAAAGTCTACGCCAAGAGGAAAAAAACCTTATATTCGAAATTATGAATACAACTCCACAGGTACTTAAAGAGTACATCAACGAATTAAAGTATGAACTTAAAGAAGTAGAGAAAATAATAAAGAAAACTGAACTACCAACTATAAGTATGATTCAAGATATCTATCAATGCGTTCATGGAATTAAATCAAACGCCTTGATAATAGGGTTAGATACGTTTGCAGATAAACTACATAGCTTTGAAAGTAAGTTAAAAGATAAAATTGAAAAAATAGAACTTAATAATACAGATTTAAATGATATTGAATTAGAAATGATCAAAATAAAAGATACTTATAATACATTCAAACATATGCTTAAAAAAATTCAACTATTTACTCCAGACTCAAGTCAACCATCATCAAGTAAAGACTTGCTTCTTATTTCACTTGAAAGTGCATTAAAAAAAGCGTTGGAAAATACTGAGAAGAAAGCAAGATTAAAAATCAAAAAACTTGAATGGGAAAATCTTTCTGTAAAACATCATAGAACAATTAGAGAAATAGTACTACAACTAATTAGAAATGCGGTATATCATGGTATTGAAGATGTAGAAAGAAGAAGAGAAATAGGAAAACCAGAAGAGGCTCATATTACTTTAAGTGTTGAACGTGAACAGACAAAAGTTCGAATTACTTTTAGCGACAATGGTAGAGGAATCGATTTTGATAAAATTAAAAGTCAGCTTATTCAAAAAAATAGTCTACTAGAAAATACTGATATAAATGACAGAAAATTTTTAATAAAAACCTTGTTTGGTCACGGATTTTCAACAGCTGCAGATACGTCTTTACAAGCTGGACGCGGCGTAGGTTTGTCACTAGTCTCTGACAGAGTAAAGAAGAATCAGGGTTCAATAACTGTACATACAAAAGCAAATGTTGGTACTAAATTTACCATAGAACTTGCAGATAAAATTGTGACTAAGAAAGTGTTTTAGTTTGAGCGAGAGCTGATAAAAACTTTTTCATGAGACTGAATGATTCTGGTGTCAAGCTTGCTTCTGTGTCAAACTCGCTATGTATCATTCTCCAAGTAAGCGGAACATGTTCCTTATTATAAGGCTTGTGGTTCATTAAAGCATCTTCTAATGTTCTAATTTTAAGTAAGTTTCTCATTAAATCTGTAGCTTCAATTTGAGGTAAGAGTGTTATTGCAATAGCAGGAATTCCCCAAGCAAGAAAGCCAGCATTATCGCTATACGGAACAGGAAAGGAGGCCCATCGTCCTGCGGATACTCGTCTGACTAGAGCTTCCGTTCTTTCAAAAAAATCATCAAATATGTCTTTAAACTTTGGAGCTCCCTTGTTTTTTCCGGCAGTTGAAATTACTAGCTCATCTCCTCTTCCGCAGCAATCAATGGCATAAATATCGCTTGAAGTTAAACCTATTTTTTTTAAATAAGCGGCCAATACATATGCACCTTGATCTTTTACTCCGCTGTCATCTCCATCTTCTTCTCCAGCAGTAAAAATAATTCTCATATTGTGAACTTCTTTTAATTGCAAAAGCTCTTCAGCAAATAGTAAAAGTTGATACACTGCCGCTCCATTATCATTTGCCCCGCTTGTATTAGGATGGCAATCATAATGAGCTAACACTATTTTTTGTCTAAAAGTTGGGTCATAAACTGTTGATGGAAAATTTATTTGTATATGTTTATGTTCACCTAGCTGAATAATAGAATAAGGTAGTTCTTTGTATTTAATATAAGCTAGTAATGTTTCAAATCTATTTGAGTTCACCTCTAAAAAAGGTAAAAAAATATCTGGAAAATAAGACATGTCTACAGTATAAAAAAAGCTACCAAGTTTTGCAACTGGTAGCTTTTATTTTATTTAGTAACGATAGTTATCGTAACCACCGTCTCTATCACCTCTGTTACGGTTAAAACCGCCTGAGCGTGGTGGACGTGATTGACGAGGCTTATCTTCTGCTTCGTTAACTCTAACTCTGCGACCTTCAATTTCTGATCCATTGATTGTAGTGATAGCTGCATCTGCTGCTTGGTCATCTGCCATTTCAATAAAACCAAAACCTTTAGACTGTTCTGTAAAGCGGTCTTTGATTACTACTGCAGATACTACTTCTCCGTATTGAGCAAAAATATTGCTCAATGTTTCTTCTGTTGTACCATAGTTAAGGTTACCAACATAAATTTTCTTAGACATACTAATCCTTCTGGAATTTACATTCCGTTTTCTAATTCTGTCGTATACACGACTAACAAGAGATTTTAAGTTTTGAATTAAGCTAAAAGAACAAAACAAGAAGAACGCAGAAAACTACACTACAAAAAATTTAGTAATTCAGAAAAATTCATATTAAAAATCCTAATGATTAATAGTGTACTACGTAAATAATCAGCTGTCAAGTACTATCGATTGTAGTTTTTTTAAGATTATATGATTTTTTTTATTATTTTTTAATTCATACTATTGACACTTTTTTTTGTTTTTGTTATTATATTCAAACGTTGGGGCGATTAGCTCAGCTGGGAGAGCGTTTGGTTTACACCCAAAATGTCGGCGGTTCGATCCCGTCATCGCCCAAAAAGTCATTACTTATTGTAATGACTTTTTTTTTGTTTAAATAAGTATTTATATTCTCTATCGACTTTCATAACAGATACTTACTTGAGCAAAAAAAAGGATTGCTACTAATGTAGCAACCCACTTTTTTTATTGAGTATACTAAAGGTTATTTTGTTTCAAGAATTGCGATTCCTGGTAAAGTTTTTCCTTCTAGATATTCGAGTGAAGCTCCACCACCAGTAGATACGTGACTCATTTTTGATGCAAGTTTAAATTTATTAACTGCAGCTACTGAGTCTCCTCCACCAACTACGCTAATTGCACCATTAGCTGTTGCTTCTGCAACTAGTTGAGCTATTTCTGCAGTTCCTTTGCTAAATGCCTCAAATTCAAATACGCCAACTGGACCGTTCCAAACAATAGATTTAGAAGCAAGAATCTCTTTTTTATAAATTTCAACTGTTTTAGGGCCTACATCCATACCCATTAAATCATCTGATATATCCATGCCATCAATTGCTACAGGTTTTGCTTCAGGTGAGAATTCTGCAGATGCAACATGATCAACTGGTAGAATTATTTTTACACCTTTTGATGTTGCAGCTGAAAGTAGTTCTTTAGCAGTAGTAATAAAATCGTCTTCAACTAAAGATTTACCAATTGTATGACCTTGTGCCTTTAGGAATGTATATGCCATTCCCCCACCAATAATAAGTGCAGAAGCATTCTTTAAAAGACTTTCCAGTACAGCGATTTTTGAAGATACTTTTGCTCCTCCAATAATTGCAATCATTGGTTTAGGTGGGTTAGAAACCATTGGATCAAGATACTTAACTTCTTTTTCCATTAAGTAACCACCAACTTTAGTTTCTACAAATTTTGCTATAGTTGCTGTAGAGGCATGAGCTCTATGTGCTGTACCGAATGCATCATTTACATAGACTTCTCCGTATTGAGCAAGTTCTTTAGCCATCACTTCTTGCTCTGCCATATCTTTTGAAGTTTCTTCTTTATGAAAACGTGTATTTTCTAGCATAAGCACAGCTCCTTCAGGAAGAGCGTCTACAGTTGCTTTTTGTCCAAAACATGAATCAGCAAAGGCAACAGCTTTACCTAATTTTGACTCTAGATATTGGGCAACAGGTTTCATTCTATGCTTGCCATTAAGATATGATTCCATATCAAAAGATGCTCCTGCAGATACTGCTTTATCTTGAGCTTTTTTTCCATCCTTCTTTGGGTCTCCAAGGTGACTCATTAAAACAAGACTTTTTGGTTCTTGCTCTAATATATATTGAATGGTAGGAAGAGCTGCCATAATGCGGGTGTCGTCTTGCACTACTGCATCTTTCATTGGAACATTAAAGTCTACGCGCATAATAACGCGCTTTCCTTTTAAACTAACATCTTTTACTGTTTTGATCATTCTTTCCTCCAAGGGCCTAATTTTTATACTTAAAAATGTATCAATTTATGTGGAAAAAGTAAATAGAAACACTTTAATATTTTTCGTTATATTAATAATTTAATAATTAAAAAATAAAAATAAAATTATCTAAAAATTTCAAAAAAAATGTTTGCTTAATTGACAGAGTCATGGTAATATATTATTAGGAGTTTATATGTCAAGAGTATTATCTATTGTATTGGGCGGCGGCAAAGGAACTCGTCTTTATCCGCTAACAAAAGAGCGTTCAAAACCAGCAGTTCCGTTTGGCGGAAAACATCGAATTGTTGATATTCCCATTTCGAACTGTATTAATTCTGGGTTTAAGCAAATATATATATTAACCCAATTTAACTCAGCATCATTACATATGCATTTAACACATGCTTATAATTTTGATACTTTTTCTAAGGGCTTTGTTGAAATTTTAGCTGCTGAGCAAACATTTGAGCATTCAGGTTGGTATGAGGGAACAGCTGACGCTGTACGTAAGAATTTTTTACATTTTAAGACACACTCACCTACACATTATATAATTTTATCTGGTGATCAATTGTACAGAATGGATTTAAAAGCATATCTTGATGAACATATTAAAACAGGTGCAGATATAACAATTGCAACAACTACAGTTAATCGAGAAGATGCAAGCGGCTTTGGAATTATGAAAATTAATAATGATTACCAGATAACCGAATTTATGGAAAAACCAGCTGCAGACTTAGATATTAATGATTGGAAAATCCCTAAAGAAAATGTAAAAGATAAAAAAGAATATTTAGCATCTATGGGTATATATATTTTTAATGCAGATGTAATGGAAGCAGCACTGGAAAATGAGTTTACAGATTTTGGTAAAGAAATAATTCCAGAAACAATAAAAGATTACAAAGTTTCTGCCTATGTATATGAAGGTTATTGGGAAGATATTGGAACAATTAAGAGTTTTTATGAGTCTAATCTTGACTTAGCAAATATAACTCCTAAATTTAATTTTTATGATGAAGAAGCTCCTATTTATACCAATTCAAGATATTTACCACCTTCTAAAATGAACAGATCTGTAATGGATAACGCAATTGCAAGTGAAGGTTGTGTTATAACAGAGGCTACAATACACACTTCTGTTATCGGAGAGCGAAGCATTATAGAAGCAGGTACTCTACTAGATGGTGTAGTTTGCATGGGTAACGATCATTACGAAACAGACGAAGAACTTAAAGCTAATGCTAAAAAGAAAAAGCCTCGTCTTGGTATTGGTAAGAATTGTAGAATTAAAAAAGCAATCATAGATAAAAACTCAAGAATTGGAGATAATTGCTCAATTGGATATGCATCATCTTACGAAGATGGAGATCATGGAGCATACTTTGTATCAGATGGAATTATTATTATTCCAAAGAACAGTGTTATTCCATCAGGAACAATAATCTAGTAACGCGTTAAAAACTGTAGCTAACTACAGTTTTTTTTATAAAAAAAAGGACTGACATTCTGAGTGTTTCAGATATCAGTCCTTTTTCTATTTTATGTGGTATAATCTAATTTATTCGTTTAGAGAAAGTATCTCTAAAACCGAATCCCTTAAACTGTTCTTCGACTGCTCTGTATTCAGTTGCAGATAAAGGACCAACTAACATTTGATACCCATTATCTTTTTTATTCATTACTAGTGGATATCTTGATTCGTACTGGTCTATCATATATTCGATATTTTTCTTATCTGCAAGATATGCAAATTGAACGTAGTATGAACCCTTTTGTAAAGTTTTTTCTAAAGAAGCATAACTACCATCACTAGATGAAAGTGTATATGTGCTTGTTGAGATAGAGGTGTTCTTTTGTGTTTCAATTGTCTCTTTTAAAGATTCAATGGTTCTTTCTTGTGTTGCAACTTCTGCCT
>CAYJNB010000101.1:0-7376 GCA_964371205.1 uncultured Treponemataceae bacterium | reverse complement strand
GCACAACACCAATCATCGAACAGATGAAAAGCTTCTTTAGTAGAACTATGAACGTCTGGGCAAACTACTACAAAGAACAAGTCTTTGCGCGATGCGATTGTGGTAATAATTTCTCCACGCCCTTCTACAAGAGCTGCTCCTTCATAAAGAAAAAACGGAACATCACTACCTATTTTCTCTGCAAGACTATGAAGTTGTTGAAGGGTTAGCTTTGTCTCAAACAGCTCGTTAAGAGCCTTG
Organism: uncultured Treponemataceae bacterium; assembly: GCA_964371205.1. GTDB lineage: Bacteria > Spirochaetota > Spirochaetia > Treponematales > Treponemataceae > CAYJNB01. The sequence goes on along the minus strand of CAYJNB010000101.1, from coordinate 7,136 downwards.
AGCATTGCCGCTCCATCCGACGAACCTCCGCCCATCCCTGCACCGCTGGGAATACGCTTTGTAAGTCTTACACAAACAGCTTTTTGTATTCCGGTCAAATCACTAAAAAGCTCGTAAGCCTTTGTAACTGTGTTTTGCTCGGGCAACTCCATGCCATCTGCAATTACTGTGCACAACCTATGTGAACAGTCAGTTAATTCCACCTGCAACTTATCGCTTAATGAAATCTTCTGAAAGATACTCTCAATACTGTGAAAACCATCGGCCCGCTTTGGATAAACTCTTAAGTGTATATTCAATTTTGCAGGCGCTAAGACACAAATTCCATGAGTCATCTCACTTATAATATAATAAAATCATAGAGAATGTCAATCGGTTTAGTAGATTGCTTTTATTAAAAAGTAATTATATAATAGATTTATGTACGGATTTATACGCGTAGCTTGCGCAAGCCCAAATGTTACTCTAGCTAATTGTACGGAAAATGCAAAAAATATAATTGCATTTATAAAAAAGGCACAAACCGATAATGCTGCAGTTCTCGTCTTTCCTGAGCTCTGCATTACAGGATACACATGTTCTGATTTGTTCTTGCAAAGAACTACTCAAACATCTGCCTTGCAAGCTCTAAACGAAATTGCAAACTATACTAGTAACTGTTCAACAATAGTGATTGTAGGCCTTCCTTTTGCTTTTGAAAGTGCTTTGTACAATGTTGCTGCTATTTGTGCAAATGGGAGAGTGCTAGCTATTGTACCAAAAACAAACATTCCAAATTACGCAGAGTTTTATGAGAGGCGTCATTTTGCTCCTGCCTTTGATGGACTGAAACAAGCTTTTATTTCTTCTAAGACACAGGAAGGATTAGATGAAACTTATCCTGTTCCATTTGGCACTAACATACTCTTTTACGATACAGATAATCCTGACTTGCAGCTTGCTATAGAAATTTGCGAAGATGCTTGGGTCCCAAGCCCTCCATCTGTGCAACACGCGCAAAATGGAGCTCTTATAATTGCCAACCTCTCTGCAAGCAACGAAACAATAGGTAAAAGCGACTATCGTAAATTACTGGTTCAATCGCATTCTGCACGCCTTATATGTGCATACTTGTATGCAGATGCTGGACAGGGGGAATCGACAACAGATATTGTTTTTGCTTCACATAATATTATTTCAGAAAACGGTACGACCTTAGCAGAAACACCGCCCTTTGGCACAAATACATATTGTATTGCAGATATCGATACAGAAAAGCTTTTACAAGAACGCAGGAGAACAACCAGTTTTACAAATTGTAAAAATACCACACAAATGCCATATTTGAAGATACCAATAAAATGTAATTCTCTCAATTCAAAACTATTGCGTAATATAGACTCTCGACCCTTTGTTCCTTCAACAAAAAAGAATCTTGCTGAAAGATGTAAAGAAATTGTCCAGATTCAAACTGCCGGATTAGTCCAAAGATTGCGTCATACAAGCAGCTCTCAAGCAGTTATTGGAATATCGGGAGGTCTCGACTCTGCCCTCGCCTTAATTATTACAACAGAAGCTTTTAAACAGCTCTCGCTCGACTTATCCGATATTGTAGCTGTTACCATGCCTTGCTTTGGCACAACCGATAGAACCTACAATAATGCCTGTTCATTAGTAAAAGAAATAGGCGCTAGCTTACGCGAAATTCGTATAGAAAAAGCGGTTTTGCAACATTTTAGCGATATTGGACATAACCCTTTAGATCATTCAATTACATACGAAAATTCGCAAGCTCGAGAGAGAACACAAGTACTTATGGATATAGCAAACAGCCTCAATGCACTTGTTATAGGGACCGGAGATTTATCCGAGTTAGCTTTAGGATGGGCAACATATAACGGCGACCACATGTCTATGTACGGGGTAAATGCATCGATTCCTAAAACCCTCGTACGCCACCTTGTGTCGTATTATGCACAAAAAACTGAGCAAGATGGAAACAAGAAACTCTCTGCAATACTGCTAGACATTTTAGATACGCCAGTTAGTCCTGAACTACTTCCTGCAAAAAATGGAAAAATATCTCAAAATACCGAAGAAATTGTTGGCCCTTATGAACTGCATGATTTTTTCTTGTACTATGTAATGAGATGGGGATTCTCGCCAGACAAAATATTGTTTTTAGCAAAACATGCATTTAAATGTGGAACTAAAACTGAAGAATATAGCGAAGACACAATAAAAAAATGGCTTGCTGTTTTTATTCGGCGTTTCTTCTCTCAACAGTTTAAACGCTCGTGTTTACCTGATGGGCCTAAAGTAGGATCTGTTAGTCTCTCCCCACGCGGAGATTGGCGAATGCCTAGTGATGCAAACGCCAATGAATGGCTTGATACGCTCAATAAATGATAGAGCCCTGCAACTAGTTTTTAAACACCACTTGCACTGAGCCAAGATTGCTCTCGATATCAAAGTGATTGGAATTGGTAGCTGTACTTTTGTTATGCGCACTACCAGTCACTTTTTTACCGTCTATGGTAACATCACCAAACTTTGAATCAATTGAATACCCCCAATCATTTACTGAACCAGTTGTAGTTAAGCTAACTGAACCAACATCGCAGCCAATCTCTGTCTCGCCACGAAATATACCCTCTAGAGTTATTTTTCCAACCGATGTTTCTATATCAGTTTTAGCACTCGTAATTCCTCTTACATTGATAGAACCTACATCCACAGAGAATTCGGTCTCTTTTGCTTCTAGATTAAAAAAATCTCCATCTACAGAACCTACCTCGCAATCAATCGAAAGTGCATTAATACTCATCCCTTGTGGAATCGTTATATACACTGTTGGTGGAAAAATCTTTTTTCTATCAAATAAAAAACCGTAGCGCTCATCTTCAATCTGTAACACTCCTTCAGAGTTAATACTAGTTTTAATTCGTGCACTCTCCGTATTTTCTGAGCGAACACTTACATTGTCACCAATTCCAATTATTACTTTTGCTGCATCTATATCAATTTCGATTTCTTTTACTTCATTCAAATCAAAAGTAGTATAAGCAGTCTCAGTAAAAGATTCTTCCCCAGAAACAACTTGCATATATTTTGTGCGTGCAAAATCTGTAAAATGAAGCATACTTCCGCCACCTACAAACCCAATGGCCATACACACACCACCAAATACCATTAATGTTACTGCTAACACAACATACGCTTTTGTTTTTTTTACCATTTTTTCTCTCCTAAAATATTATGAGTTTTTAAATTTTCTACTTGCATAAGATAAGCCCGCTTTTATTTTAATAAAAATAAAAGGAACTGCTGTCTTAAAAAACCAGATACCAAGCATAAAGGCTAGCAGGGCAAATCCTATTGCAAAAAAGCCAATACCAAAACCAAACAAGGCTGTGAATGGAGAAACAACAAACAATGTGCCAGCCACGCCAATACCAGCTATAGCTACAGCAATAAATGCAAAGGCAACCACTACACCTGCAAAACCAATTGCTAAAACTGATACAAACAAGCCAAATAACAGCCCGACTAAATGAATCCAAATCGGAAAGGTAATTACTACAAGCGCGATTAAAAGGTACTTGTTAAACACAACCCCCTTTTTACTATTCTTAGCTGTTTTAGTAGCGTTAGATCCTGTAGAGTGCGTACTTCTTTGCGAAGATGGAACACAAATCGTATCTTCAATAATGTGCTTAGCTAACTCTTTTACATCCCCAAGCGCTGCTATTGTTGCTTGCTCATTTTCCTTACCCGCATCTTCAAAGTAATTTTCGTAATACAATAATGCCTCTTCACGCTCCTCTACCGAAAGAGGGCTAAGTTCATAACGTAATGCATGTAAATATTCTTGCTTTGTCATTTATTCTCCTTAAATCAAAAATATCCTGTTTAGTCGCCAAACAAGATTCCTTCCACCTTTTTACGGTGATCCATCCATGTTCGACGATAGCTATCTAATTCAATCATCCCATGGGATGTAATCTTGTAGTACCGTCGATTTCTACCTGAAAACTCTTGATTATACGTTTCAAGACAACCATTTTTTTGTAGCCGTCGTAAAACTGGATAAAGAGTACTTTCAGATATTTCCATTAAAGCACGAATGTCTTGTGTAATCTTGTATCCATACGTTCCTTCTTTTGCTACCAACGAAAGAACTACTGCTTCAAGTAATGCCGCTTCAATATTGAAGGTCATTTATACTCTCCATATTATTATTTAATTAACAATATTATATTAAATATAATATTGTTTTGTCAATAGTTTTTCCTTTCTAAATAATATAACAACGATAGTTTTACATTGTAACAGCGGAAAATACAAAAAAAAGACTGTCATAAAATATGACAGTCTTTTGATTAGCTAAAATAAACAGTATAGATGCTGAATACTTTATTAGAAACTATTACAAGCTATTCTGCATCAGAAAAGTCTATATAATTCACATCAGGGTCGTAGGTTCCTTCACGTCTTTCTCCCTTAGTACTTGGAATTTCGAGCACTTGTCCAGGATAAATTAGATGTGGATCATTTGCCCGAGGAAATGAAGCCTTGTTCAAGTCAAAGATAGGTTGCCAAGCGTCTCTGTCTCCATAAATAAAACTGTATTCAGAGATTCTCCACAGACAATCTGTTTGAGAAAGAGGGTTTCTTGCACGTACAGTGTAGTATTTTGGAAGAATTTTATATTTTCCATCCGCCGTATACAAGGCTGCATTTTCTGCTAACACAACTTTAAACTGAGCTATTTTATCAAGTGCGCTTTGAGCCGAAGTTTGAGCATCAGTAAATACTTGTTCTGCAAAAAAGGTATCTGCAATACTAATATCTTCACTAATAGAAGTATATTCCGGTTTTGAATCTGCTCCTGGATACTCGGCAACAAGTGCTTTTTGTTCACTTTTTGCTTGAGCAATAAGGTCTTGGGCTGTCTTACTTAGAGCAAGATAATTTGCTTCGATAGTTTTCATTGTATCAAGAGCGCCTTTGGCGTTTTCTTGAGCTGTAACTGCATCCCCTGAGCCAATTGACTTGTTTGCAAGTGCAATTAAAGAAGACACATTGCTATTGTCCATACTATCGGTTGGCATAATACCTTTTTCATTAAGCTCTTTTTGTTTTGCTGTTGCATCTGCAATTGCCTTTTGTGCGTCTGCGACAGCTTTTTTATGAGCTGTTTCTGCGTTATTCATTGCAGAAAGCGAACTGCTCACACTTTGATCTGCTGCAGTTAAATCGCCACTATTAAGTGAACTTGTTGCTTTACCTAACAAACCGGAAATATTTTTATCATCTGCACTACCTGAGGCAATAACTTTACTTGATTTTAACTTACTAAAGCGTGCATTTGCATCGTTAATTGATTTTTGAGTCTGTGCTTTTTTTGCTGCAAAAGCTTTTTCTATAGAGGCCATTAAATCGTTTGCAGTTTTTACTTGTGTTGCAACATTTGCAAAGGCACCTTCTTGTAAAGCAGAATCTGCAGAACTCAAGATATTAGAAACCTTGGTATCATCAGAAGAGCCTTTTACAATCGTTTTGTTACCGGTAAGAGCCGTATATTTCTTACGAGCGTCGCCTATAAGTGCACTACCCTTTTGTTGTTCGCGGGTAAAGTAACTGTCGTTTATTCTTTTAACCGCATCAGAGACAGCTACAAATTCGTCAATAATTGGTGAGTACGCAGCACTAATATCTTCTTCAGATGCCTTTACCTCGTCTGCTGCAGGTATCATTGCCACAGCAGCATCATACTTTATAATTTCTGCATCAAACTGAGCCTTATAGTCGCTATCAGCTGCAGAACCAAGTGTCTTTGCTGTTGCAATGTTTTTATCTGCATCGTCTTGAGCTACACTGGTTCGCAATTGCATAAGGCGTTGGCTTGCATCAAGAATTGCAACATCAAGGGCTGTTAGCGCTTCTTCTGACTTTGCAATACTTTCTTCGTAATAACCTTCCTCTTGTTTTGCAGATGCCTCTTGTGCAAGAGCATTTGCATCAACGTAAGACTGTACAGAACGTGCATCTTGTGCATAAGCGCCAATTAATACAAACAAACTAAGAATAGTTAAACATTTTTTTTTCATATCCGGTTACTCCTGTGTCCCTTGAGAGAGTCTTTCGATTTCAACAACAAGGTTTTCGAGATAACTCACTCTTTCGTTAACTTTTTCTATACTTTCTTTGCTACCGGCTATTTTTTCGTTAGATAAATCAATAAGTGCTTGAAGCTTGTCTTTTACTGATTCAAGTTGAGCAAGAGCATTGTCATAATCTGCAGAACCTGCTAAATCTTTTCCAGTAGCAAACTCTGATTGAATACCATCGAATACTACTTTATACCCAATATTCGCTTTTAATTCTTCTGCTTGTACAATTAAAGAATCAATTTCGACTTGTAAGTCTGCTGCATAAGCGGGCATCCCCACTTCAATTACCTTTGTATAAGAAGTTTGTGCTGCCGTAAGCAAGTCAGGAGTAAGTTTTAAATCCTCTTCTGCTTCAATAAGACGCACGGCTTCGTTATAATTCTTTTCACCTTCATCAAAATCACCTTGTGCATACGTTTGAACCGGCTCAAAACGTGTCGTTCGTGCACGAAGCGCAGTTACAGAGTCGTATAACTCTGTAGGAACACTGGCACAAGAAGCAAGTAAGACAAAAGCTATTGTCATTACATATACTATTTTTTTCATAATACCTCCAATGTATCAAAATCAAAAACTTAACTATGTATTAATTTAATCAGACGCCATTATACTATACAATAGAAGCGTTGTATAGTACAAAATTTATCAATTCATGTGTGAAAAGACTAAAATATTTTACATAATTGGAGAGAGAAGCCTACAAAAGCTCCACCAGGCCCGACAAGGCAATGGTCTTGAGTCATACCATGTTTTTTCAGACAAGCGACACTTTTCCTGGTCTTCTAAGAAAATTTTCATATTTTTAGCTGCAAATTTTTTATCATAAATAAAAGCATTTACTTCAAAATTAAGCGAAAAACTACGTGTGTCAATATTTGTTGTACCAATAGTAACAACCTCTCCATCAACTACAGTAATTTTTGAATGAATAAAACCGGGATAATGATAAAATTTAACCCCAAAATCAAGCATTTCTCGAAT